>JBQGDS010000102.1:0-7707 GCA_052039185.1 Flavobacterium sp. | reverse complement strand
AGAGTGGTATACCGGCAACCTGCAAAAACTATTTTTCCACCAGCCTGCCAATCCTGAAGTAAAAGAGATGATATGCTCGGTACTTGCAGGATATGTATGGAACCAGGAAAACCCGTTTGTTAAGAAACATGATAATGTGATTAAAAATATGGCCTACATGATAGACCAGGAAAATGAAATGAAAGCAAAAGAAAAAAGCGCCCTGTAGGCGCTTTTTTCTTTATATTACTTCACTTTTTTCTCAATCATCTTTGCAAGTGACTTAGCTGTTTTAGCAAAACCTTCAGCAATCCTCGACTCATTGCTGTAGTTATTACCCCACTGGTCACCGGGTGCTTCTTTAGTATGTATTTCAAGCAACACATTGCTCTTATTAGCTGTTTCAACAAATCGCAGCACAGTACTTACTTTTGCAGGCTGTTTCATTACTGAAACATCCCATCCCGGAAAAATCCAAACCACATCTACTACAAGCGTATATTTGGCACTGGTAAGGCCTTCCTGTATGGTAACACCTTTTTCGTTTCCATAATATTTGGTCAAAAGTTCAATAAATTTAGGGTTCCACATTTGATCCGGTGCAGCAGCCCATCTTTTAGCCCATGCATCTCCGCTCCCTTTAGATTTTCCGTTAAGGTCAGCAGTCCTTTTTGACACATACTCGGCATTGCTAACATTGTCCTTCATAAGCTTTAGGTTGTCATAATTAAATTCAACATTAAGCTCTTTCTGCCCTTTAAGGAAGGCAAAATCTCCTTTTTTAACGTCCATCTTTTGCGCCATAGCTACTGACGACACAACGAATAATGCAAGTAATGCGATCTTTTTCATGTTATGTTAAATTGGTTTAGAATTGGTGTTAAAAATACACATTTATTTATACCATTTATAAAAAATATAAAAAATACGACATATAGCGTATATGTGAATTGATAATGTATTAAAAACATTTTACTAATAAAAAACCTCACATAATATTTATTGTTTTATTTTAGATTTGCTGACAGCAAAAAAAGGATTGACTATGGGAATGTTCGTAATCAGCAGGAGAGCTAACGGAGAATATAAGTTTGTATTTACCTCGCGTAAGGGCAAAACAATTTTTACCAGTATAAGCTACAAGCAAAAAGCCGATTGCGAAATCCTGATTGCAGGGATACGGGATAACATTTCCGAATTTACTTTTACCAGAAACAGTACACCGGCAGGCAAGCATTTTTTCAGGCTGTCCAAAACCGGACTCGTGCTGGCTACCAGCCGTAAATATTCTACTCCATTATTGCTTAGCAAAGGGATTGACGAAATTATGCGTTCTATAGTAAAAGCAGAAGTGCTCGACTTTTCGGAAAACGAATTTGTTTTCCCGGATGCCGAAAGCGTTTTTATTGAACAGGAGTAGGACTAAAAAAGAAACCCTACTATAATTTTATACAACTGAACATTTGCAGCAATATATAAGCATAAAAAAGGGGTAATGAAAATGCATTACCCCTTCTAAAAAATAAAAAAATACTACACTCTATCTTTTAATAACTTTCATTGTTTTAACCTGTGTGCCCAATGTTACTTTTACAAGGTAAGTACCTGCTGCGAGGTTACTTACGTTTACTGTACCCTCAGTAGCGTTAATGTTTTTTACTAACACTTCCTGGCCCATCAGGTTATATAGCGCTATTGCAGTGATTTCACTATCGTAAGATATGTTAAGCACATCGCTAACCGGGTTAGGGTAATACTTCAGGCTTTGCATCTCAAACTCTTCACTGCCGGCTGTAGCGGCACATTTGATAGAACGTGCCCTTAATGTTTCCTGGCTTCCGCAGGTTGCATTAGCATGCAGGTAATACCTGATTACTCCCGAAGTATTGCCTGATGTCCACGTCAACGGTGTTGGCCCGCTTGCTAAAACCGTAGTTCCGGCAGCATTAGTAATTGTAATATAGTCAGTAGCTACCGAACTTGTAAATGTATATAGCCTATTGGTTACAGCGTTTACATTTGCATATTCCCCGGCAAAGGCGTCGTTAGCAATCAGTTCAGTTGTTCCTGAACAAGACGGCGTAAAGGTAGCATCAGGATACAATCCGTTGCTGGCGCCATTGCATGATAAAGCTGCAAGAGTGGTAAAGCTACCACCTGCTACCCATGCACTTTTTATACCGCCACAGTTTGACCTTATCCAGTAGTAATAAGTGGTTGCCGAAGCAACGCCGCTTAGCACGCCAATACCCGCAGTAGTACTTGTTACAGTAGCCGCAGTGTTGGCTGTAGGTGCAGTATTGGTAGTAACAATATAAACATCGTATAAATTTGGCGCAGTTGCAGGTGCGGTCCAGTTCATCCTGCATGAGTTTGATGTAATGTTGGATATAGACAGGGCTGTTGGCAAGCCACATGACGTTGCAGCATCACATCTGATAGAACGTGTTCTTGCTGAATTTTGTGTTCCGCAGTTTGCATTAGCGTGCAGGTAGTACCTGATTACGCCAGATGTAGTGCCTGAATTCCAGTTAAGCGGTGTTAGTCCACTTGCCAATATAGTTGTACCCGCAGTGTTTGTAATGGTAATATAATCTGTAGCAACTGAACTTGTGAAGGTATATTGCTTACCTGCCAGCACATTTACGTTACTATACTCTCCGGCCCACGCATCATCAACAATTGTCTCATTGCTGCCAGTACACGATGGTGTAAAGGCAGTAGAAGGATAAAGGCCGTATGGGGCAGTTGTACATCCTGATAGTGCAGCTGGCTGAGTGGTGAAGCTTCCGCCGGCAACCCATGTAAGAGGTTCGCAGTTTGATGCTACCCACCAGTAGTAGGTAGTATTTGGCTGTAGCTGGTCAATACCCGCACTGGTTTGTGTTGTAGAGCTTCCCATGGCTCCATTTACATTATTTACAGTATTGTATCGGTAAAGATAACCTCCTGATGGTGCCGGGTTAGCAGCCGTCCAGGCAAATTGTGCTGTATTTTGCCCAAACTGTGCCACATAAGGCTGTGTTGGGGCTGCACACACGGGCGCTGCCTGTGTAGTAAAGCTTCCTCCTGACACCCATGTTAGCGGTTCACAAGCTGAAGCTACCCACCAGTAGTAAGTAGTGTTAGGCGTTAATTGGTCAATGCCAGCACCGTTTTGATCTGTAGAACTTTCTACAACTGTATTTCCGTTTACATTATTTACAGTACTGTAACGGTATATGTAACCATTTGCAGGTGCAGGGTTAGCCGCGTTCCAGGCAAGGTAAGCCGTGTTTTGCCCAAACTGGGCCACGTTTAGCCCGGTTGGGGCCGCACAAGGTGGCGAATCAGTTTTGTTCATCCTTACAAGGCCGCCCTCAAGCGTGCCCACCCATATAACGTTAGAATCTACCACATGGATTGATGAAGCATTACCATCAGGAAATGCTGAGTTTGTATTTCTATAAGTAGTACAAAGGGTTAGGTTTTGTACACCACCTGAATAGTTTCCGCAGTCATTCAGTGCAAGCCAAACTTTGTTAGATTCATCTACACCTACACCTCTTATACTGCAGCTGGCAAGGCATGAGTTATCTGTCCAATAGAAGTTTGTAAAATCATTATTTACAATTTTGCCAAGGCCATCGCCCATATCAACATATATACCTGATGTAGTTACCTTAAGTATTTTTGCAACGCCGTCAGTTATTGAAGTAAAGGTATTGCCGTTGAATTTACGCAGTATGTTGCCGCTGGAAATCCATACATTGTTACTGGCATCAACAGCTACTGATGTAACATCGTTTGACCCGATTTGTGAATTATTAGTATTGTAAGTTGTCCAGGTAGTTCCATTAAATTTGGTAAGGCCTGATGGCGATGCCATCCACAAGTTACCCTGGCTGTCAGTTGCAATACCGGTAGCAAAGTTGTCAGGAATGGCAGAATTAGACGTTGTGTAGTGTGTAAATGCACCCGTGGTGCCGTTACGGTATACAAGGCCCTGCTGGTAAGTAGCAATCCAAACATTGCTGCCGGTAACCGCAACCATACTCAGTCCGTTAGTAGGGATGGTTGAATTATTGGTGCGGTAAGTCGTAAAGCTGTTGCCTACCATAGCCGAAAGGCCATTATTGGTAGCAATCCACATAGTCCCTGTGGAGGATATTTTAAAATCATTTACATTGTTGGCAGCAATACCAGAGTTGTTGGTATTGTATACTGTAAATGTGTAACTCTGGCCAAATACTGTGACCGAAAGTAACAATAGAAACAATGAGTAAAATTTCTTCATAAAATATAATATAGGTGTTAAATAGGTTTAATGTAATATGCTTGAAACTTTAAATTATTAGCAAAATAACGCAAACATATAAAAATTTAAATTCACATTTCTTAACTTATTATTAATAAGTAAATTTTTATAGCATATTAATTTTTTACTGCAATAGTAACTGAAAACAAATTATAAATTACAGGCAATGAATATGCGCATAAGAATGGCTGATTAACGTTAGGTTTTTGAGGAAAACCGTTTGCAAAAAAATACATTAAAGATTATCAAGCAACACAAGGAACTCGTCTTTTTTACGTACCGAAAGCGGAATAACCTGCTTATTTTTCATCACAATCCTGTTACCACCATCAGATTTTATAAAATGGTCAAAGTAAGCCATGTTAATAAGATGCGACTTGTGTGTCCTGAAAAAATTATGTGGCGCCAGCATAGTTTCATATTCCTTTAAGTTGGTAGAAACAACAAGCTTTGGCGAATTGATAAAATTAAAAGTAGTATAATTTTTATCTGACTCACAACTTACCACATCCTGAATATTAACCGAATATATCCTGTCAACTGTTTTCAGCAACAGCTTCTGAAGGTTTTTTGGGCGTTCAAGGTTAGCAAAAAGATTATTCAGCTTTATATCAAATACTTCCCTGCCCAGCGAGTCTTCAGCTTTTTTTACTGCCTCAACCAAATCAGCAGGATCAAGTGGCTTCAGCAGGTAATCAATAGCCGAAAAGCGAAATGCCCTGATAGCAAAGTCTTCAAATCCTGTAATAAAAATTACCTTGAAAGTAAAGGGCTTTAATTTTTGAAGCAGGTCGAAACCTGTTCCGTCAGGCATTTCAACATCAAGAAAAACAAGATCAGGGTTTTCCTGCTTTATAAGCTTTATCCCTGAAGCGACAGATTCTGCCTGCCCAACTATATTGATACCGGGGCACGAGGCCTTAATTATAGCAATATTATCTTTTCTTATTGTATCAATGTCATCAATAACAACCGCTCTCAGCATCTGTTTTAATTTTCGTAAATATAAGGAATCTCAAATACCACTTTAGCGCCTAATACTTTTTTATCAGTGTCGGTAATATTGCCTGCCTGTACGGCAAAATCACTCTTTTTGGTATAATTAGCCAGCCTTTCGCGGGTTATATTCATTGCCATGGATTTATGTCCCTCCTGTCCTTTTACATTCCCGAAGCCGGCGCCATTATCTGAAATTTCGAAATATAACCTGCCTTCGTCTAAATAAAAACGCATAGTTATCAATCCGCCCTCCTGCTTATTAGCCAAACCGTGTTTTATAGCATTTTCAATAAAAGGCTGCGTAAGCATAGGCGGCAGGAATATTGAATCCTGTTCAAGCTCATCATCTATATCAAGAGTATAACTGAAAGGATTGGCATACAGTAGCTGCTGTACGGCAATATAGTTTTTAATAATCCCGACTTCTTCCTCCAGCGAAATATAATTATCATTTGAGGTTTCCAATATCTGCCTTGTAAGACCGGAAAATTTATTGAGGTAATTTATTGCTTCTTGCTCCCGCCCGTTATGAATGAGACTTCTGACATTTTGCAGTGAATTGAAAATAAAATGAGGATTCATTTGCGAGCGCAGCAGCTTTTGTTCGGTAAGCAGTTGTTTGTTCTGCATTTTTACACGCCTTATTTTCAGGAATGCCAGCACCAGCCCAAAAATAACCAGTAAACAAACCGACCCTACAATCCACCAAATTGTCTGCCTGCGGGATGATTCCAGTTCGGCATCTTTAACCTTTACTGTTTTTTGAAGGTTTGTAGCTGCCGCATTCGCAGTATCCAGGCTGTCCTTAAACTCATGTTTGTATTTTACCTCTGCCAGTGCATCAATATTTTCTTTCCTGAAAATGCTATCATTAAGCACTTTATGCGCAGCACTGTTTTCATAAGCCAGCTTGTATTGTTTCTGCTCGTAATATATCTGTGAGCGAAGCTTTAAAATATCACGCTGATATTCAATCAAATTTAATTTATCAGCTATTGCGCTGCTGTATTCAGCATACTGCAATGCCTTATCATATTCTTTCAGCCCAAAATATACACTCCCCATTTTGAGATAACAAAATGCAAGCTCATTATCTAAACCATATTGTTTACATATAGCAACAGCCTGTTCAAAATTGGCAAGCGCCTCACTATATTCTTTATTAGCTAAGTGCTGCCTCCCTATGTTAGACAGGCATATTGCAATACTTTCATCAAGTTTAAGTTCCCTTGCAATTGCAAGGGCTTCACGGTAGCATTTCATAGCTTCTGCCCCGCTGTTATGGTTGGTGTAAATAACCCCCATATTAACTAACGCTGCTAAAATTTCCTTTTTGTATTTCAGCCTGCCGAAAATTTCAATTGATTTTTTATAGTATTTCAGAGCTTCTTCATCTTTATCCATTCGCTCATACACAATACCTATGTTGTTATAGCAGCTGGCTATGCCGGGTTGGTCAGCCATCTGTTCCTTAATTTCCAGTGCCCTGTTGTAATAGTCCAGTGCAAGAGGGAATTGCCCCTGCTTTCGATATATATTACCCAGGTTTAGCAAAATATTCGCGATACCCCTTTTATTACCACTTTTTTCATCAAGCTGCAATGCTTTATTATACGTGTCAATTCCCTTTGCAGAATTCCCCTGCTTGGTATATATAATGCCTACGCCCAGCAATGAAGCCGAAAGCCTTTTAGTGTCGCCGGTTTCCTCACTAAGCGTTATGGCTTTATTATAATAGGTTTCGGCCCGGTCAAAATCGCTCATGTAGTAGTATGACCTGCCAAAATTAAAATAGCAATTAGCCATACCTTCTTTATCTCTGAGGCTTTCATATATAGACAAAGCAGATTGGAAACTGTTAAGACCCTGAGTATAATCAGCTTTAATCAACAGTACATTACCTATAAACAGCTGGCTGTATGCCTTGCCTTTTTTATAATTAAGCTCATCAGACAGAGCATTGGCTTCTTTTAAGAGCGTAAGTGCCTTATCCGTTTCAGTGGTAAATATTCTTGTAGCAGTTTTATTAAGCAGGTTTACCCTTACAGTATCTTTTTTTGTGTAAGACCTCAGGGCGTTCTGCAGGCTGTCCAGTTTTTTATCCTGCCCGTATACCGTACAGGATAGCATGAAGAGGATGAGTAGAATATAATTCTTAACAGATTGAAACATGTAAGGTAAAATTAGTTTCCAAATGTAGGGAAATTGTTCGCTGAAAGTAGTAGTACTAAACAAAAAAACCGTGCAGTTAACATTAGCTTCCTATTTATGAAAATGGAGTGAAACCCATTTTGAAAAGCTGTAAATATTCACTTACTGTTTAGAATATTACTCTAATCGTTTTAAAATAAGTGCTCTTAACCGCTCTTCATGCTCATCCCCCCACATTCCTATAGCAGAAATTACAGGAATTAGTGTTTTTCCAAAATCTG
>JBQGDS010000101.1:0-11164 GCA_052039185.1 Flavobacterium sp. | reverse complement strand
CTTATATGCTTGATTTAAACTGCTCAAGGAAACGCACATCGTTTTCATAAAACATACGGATGTCGCTTATCTGGTACAGTAGCATGGCAATACGCTCTATACCCATACCAAAGGCAAAGCCATTGTACTTGGCAGCATCAATGCCACAGTTCTTTAAAACGTTAGGATCTACCATACCGCAACCCATAATTTCGAGCCAGCCGGTACCTTTGGTTATACGGTAATCTGTCTCGGTTTTAAGGCCCCAGTAAATATCCACCTCAGCGCTTGGCTCGGTAAACGGGAAATAGGACGGACGAAGGCGTATTTTGCTCTTGCCGAACATTTCTTTGGTAAAGTATAAAAGTGTTTGCTTTAAGTCGGCAAACGATACGTCTTTATCTATATACAAGCCTTCTACCTGGTGGAAGATACAGTGCGAACGTGATGATATAGCCTCATTCCTGAACACCCTTCCGGGAGAAATGGTGCGGATAGGCGGTTTGTTCTCTTCCATATAACGAACCTGTACTGATGAGGTATGCGTACGCAAAAGCACATCAGGATTGGTCTGGATAAAAAAAGTATCCTGCATATCCCTTGCCGGATGGTATTCCGGAAGGTTCAGCGCTGTAAAGTTATGCCAGTCGTCTTCAATTTCAGGCCCTTCCGAAACGTTGAAGCCGATGTTTGAAAAGATATCGATTATCTGGTTCTTAACGATAGATATAGGATGGCGTGAGCCTACCTGGAACGGTTCGCCCGGACGGGTAAGGTCGCCGTAAATACCTTTAACTTCTTCTTTGCTTTCCAACGCATCCTGAATGCCGGCAACTTTATCTTCAGCAGCTTTTTTCAGGGCATTAATTACCTGCCCGAATTCCTTTTTCTGGTCGTTCGGCACGTTTTTAAATTCTGCAAAAAAGTCGTTCAGTATGCCTTTTTTTCCCAGGAATTTAATCCTGAATGCTTCAAGGTCTTCTTTATTCTGTGTTGAAAAAGCTTCAGCCTCGGCTATATAATCTTTAATCTTATCTATCATCGTTCCTTAATAAAAGTGTGCAAATTTAGCGATTTCGCCGTAATAGTTAGGTATAAATATTTAGCTTATCAGGCCTTTCTCTATGAAGTAATCTACAATAGCGCCTTTCATAAGCACGCTTTGTTCTCCCGCCTTTAATGCTGGCAGCTGCTCTTTTACCGTATAATGCGGCCAGCCGTCTTCATCAAAATAATCAAAATTATAATAACCGTAAGGCTCAAGCAGGCGGCAAATGGCAATATGCATAAGGTTTACCTTTTCGTCTTTTTTAAATTTACGGTTAAACTGCCCCAGTTCCTGCACACCTATAAGGTAAATTATGGCATCAAGGTCAAGGGTTTCGCCATCGGCAAACCGGTTGGATAATATAGTGACAAGCTGTTCCCAGCGTTCTTTCAGTTGTTCGTCTCTTGACATTTGTAATTTTAAATAATGCGCAAAGATAGCAACTGTAAATTTAATGTAAGTTTGCACGCTTTTACATTAAACCTATCTTTGCCTTATGGCGTTTATAGATTTAATTTTAGGCGGCTTGCTGCTCTACGGCCTCATAAAAGGCATATGGAAAGGGTTATTTGCCGAACTTGCCGGATTGTTATCACTAATAATCGGGCTATATGTGGCGATAAAATTCTCAGGGTTTGCGGGCAGTCTGCTAGAAGGACATATTGACAACCCCAAGCATGTATCTATCGCGGCATTTGCCATTACATTTATTGCAGTAGTAGCAGGTATAATT
The DNA here is from genome assembly GCA_052039185.1 of Flavobacterium sp. Classification (GTDB taxonomy): domain Bacteria; phylum Bacteroidota; class Bacteroidia; order Flavobacteriales; family Flavobacteriaceae; genus Flavobacterium. Next base: position 9,404 of record JBQGDS010000101.1, on the reverse strand, counting down.
GTACTGGCCAAAGTGTTTACCAAAGTTGCGGCATTTGCGGCTTTAGGTTGGTTGAACCGTTTGTTAGGTGGTGTTTTCGGGTTTTTAAAAATGGCGCTTATAGTTAGCGTATCACTAAACTTTTTCCTGAAGATAAATGCAAACAATACCTTTGCAGAACAGCAAACGCTTGACGACTCACTGTTCTTTAATCCGGTACTGAAAATATCCAATACTATTTTCCCGGTGTTGGGCGAATGGTTTGCCGAATTTAAAAAAGAAGAAACTGCCCGTGATACTCCTTAACCAATTAGTTTCTTCCGTTTTCTTCAGGATATAATGTATAAACAGGATCACTCTGCCAATATTCTTTGGTATCAGCATCTAAAATAGTAAGGGGGCCTTTAAACGCAGCGCCCGTATCTACATTCCACACGTTTACCATATTAACAGGAACTGTTTTGCCTATTCGGGTTACGGGTGTGTGCCCTATGAAAATTTCTTTATACAGCGTGAAGCGTTTAGGGTATAACGGGCTGTTATGGTCAAGCGACTTGTCTAATGCCAATGCCGTTTCCCACAGGGTACGCTCCCAGTAAAACATACGGGTAAAGTATTCATGCTTTACACCATTAAGGTTGGTAAATCCTGCATGTATAAAAAGCCTGTTGCTATCGTCAAGGTAATAGTCGTGCAGGCTTTCCAGGAACAATATGTGTATCTGTTTCCTGTCATCAGCCAGTTCCTTATATTTTGTTGTGGTAAGCTGCCCGCCATGGTTAAACCATTCTTCAGTATACTCGCCGTCACGCAGCCACGAAAGCAGCAAATCGTCATGATTGCCCCGCATAAAAATACAGCGGTGCGTGCTCTTGAGCTGTATCAGGAAATCAATCACTTCCGGCGACTGCCCCCAGCCGTCTACATAATCCCCAAGAAAAATAAGCTGGTCGTTCGGGGTTACCTCAGCGCGTTCCAGTATTTGCTGCAGCGCTTTATAGCTGCCGTGTATATCACCTATTACCAGTGTCCTCATAATTAGTATCGTATTTCATTTTGCGCAATACGCGCATAGCCTCCTTAAAAGCTATATAGGCCGAATTGTCCGGATAGGCTTTAAGCAGTGTTTTGGCATCAGCCAGCCTGTGCTTGGCATCGTCAAATCCATTCAGGTAGCAAAGCATCAGCGTACTGGGCAGGTTTTGCAAATCTTTTTCCTCACGTTCAGTAAGTGGTATGCCTTTGCCAAGCTTGGTTATAAGCGCCAGGTTAGCATTGTAAATATGATGCATCATTTTACGGTTGTACTGTGGCGGCTCGAACAACAGGGTTGACTCAATTTTATAATAACCGTTATCCTGGAAACGTATGCTTACCTCCTCCAGCGGATAGTAGCTGGTTTTATCGTTAAGGCCCAGGGCTACATATTCGGTTATGGAAAAACTATCCTCATCATACTGTATGCTTACCTCATCAAGCGCAGAATAAAACAGTTTTACCTGCTCGTTTATCAGTTCAATATCTACCCGTGAATAATAGGTTTTCCCCTTTACCACTTTTTTATTTCCTGCCCAGCAAACTACGAACAGTTCTTTAAAAACTTTATGCCTGGCGGTCATATCCTTATGCCGGTTATTAATAAAGTCAAGCACACCATCAAGCGTGTGGGCAATACTATTGCGTGAGCTGTTCTCAATCTCGGCTACGGTTTCCGCATTCGCAGGAATAAGATTCTCAGTATTTTCAACCGGTATAGAGTTGCTGCCCCTGCGCACAAACACCGTTCCTGCAGGTATTGTATAAATGTTCTTTTTAAAATATGATGTCTGCCCGCTGGGCTTAATTGTTACCAGGCCAATTACCTTATCTTTTGCCAGGCTGGGGAACGGTACGTTTTCGTACTGTATGCTCGGCGGATTTTCCAGAAATGCATTTACAAGGTTTTGTATGCGGCTGTCATCATAAAAATCGGTCCCGGTTATTTCGTTATCATGGTCTTCAACCCCTACCACAATGTAGGAATTGTTGCCGGGATTAGAGTTGGACAATGCACAAATGTGTTTCACAAACTTAGCCTTACCTTCCTTAGTGTGCAGGTTTAGCTGACGCTTCTTGTCGTAAAAGCTGCTCTCATCATTGTGAGCAAGCAGGTTTTTTATTAGAAGGCGTTTGTTTAGCATGACGGTAGTCTTAAACTATTTTCCTGATTTGCGTAGCGCTTGCCTGTGCGGTAGGTAAAACCAACAGGTCGGCAATATTTACATGATATGGCCTTGTTACAACGAAGGTAATTATGTCGGCAATATCCTCAGCTTTTAGCGGTTCAAATCCTTTATAAACGTTTGCTGCCTTATCAATATCGCCTTTAAAACGTATCTCACTAAATTCAGTACTTACCGCGCCTGGGTTAATAGCGCCCACACGTATTCCATATTGGTTCAGGTCCATACGCATTCCCTGGTTCAGGGCATCAACGGCATGCTTGGTAGCACAATACACATTGCCGTACGGATACACCTCTTTACCTGCTATAGAACCTATGTTAATAATATGCCCTGCCCTGCGTTCCACCATTCCCGGAATTATTGCCTGCGAAACATATAATAACCCCTTAAGGTTAATATCTATCATCATATCCCAGTCAGCCACATCACCTGTTTCTATCGGGTCAAGCCCATGTGCATTGCCTGCATTATTTACAAGTATATCAATATTCTTAAATTCTTCAGGGATTGATGCAATGGCCTCGTCAGTAGAATTTCGGCTGCGAACATCAAAATTCAGTGTATGTACCATAGTAAGTTCAGCCAGTTCGTCCTGTATTTGTGCAAGCCTGTCATCACGGCGGCCACAAAGTACCAGGCGGAAATGGTTTTTAGCAAAGTATCTTGCCGTTGCCCTGCCTATACCGCTGGTTGCCCCTGTTATTAATGCTGTTTTCATTTATAGATAGTTAGATTTTTCGATTATTAGCTATTTTGCTTTTCACTGATTACTGAATGCTGCACTACCGGCTACGGCACTTTTGTACCCATACTCTCCGTCCAGATAGCAAACCAATCCTGCAATTCCAGTTCAATTTTTGTAGCTTTCATCTGGTTTTTCAGGCGTTCAATATTGCATGAACCGCTTACGGGAATTATACCTGCGGGATGGCGAAGTATCCAGGCCAGCAAAATTACATCGGCAGGCACTTCATATTTTGCCACAAGTTCTACCATCAGGTATTTCAGCCTGCGCGTTTGCTCGCTCTCTTCTTTAAATATACTCCCAACGGGGCTCCACGCCATTGGCCTGATATTATTTGTCATCATATAGTCCAGGCTGCCATCAAGCATGGGCTGATGCGCCGTAGCCGAAAATTCTATCTGGTTAAAGGCAACATCAATCCGGGAACGTATCAGTTCCGTCTGGCTGGTGGTAAAATTGGAAAGCCCGAAACTTTTTATTTTCCCTTCCGATTTTAATTTCGAAACAGCTTCGGCAATTTCGTCCGGATGCATCAGGGGGCTTGGACGGTGCAGCAGTAATAGATCAAGATAATCAGTTTGCAGGTTGCGCAATGAGTTTTCAGCCGACCAAATGATGTATTCTTTTGAATAATCATAATGTTTTACTCTGTTATCACGACTGCCCAACGTATGCTGTATCCCGCATTTGCTGATCAGTTGTATATTTTCACGAGCTATATCGCTTTGTGCAAATGCTGCTCCAAACTCTGCCTCGGTCGTGTAGCCGCCGTAAATATCAGCATGGTCAAATGTAGTAATACCTGTTTCAAGGCATTGGTGTATTAAGTCGGCCATCTGTTTCGTGGTAAAGCCGGCTTTCCACACGCCCCAGTTCATAGCACCTGAAATTATAGGAGAAAATGATATATCCATTAAATTGTTTTAGACAAAATATTTAAAAACTAATACTTAAGTTGTAACGTTTCCGTTGTAAAAACTGTCAAATATGTGTTGACGGTTAAAATTAGAAAATTATGATGCATTAACCCGCAATGGTATAAAATCGTTATATGTTTTTAACAATACCTTAACAACACAAGTATAAACTATGGCAATGCATTTGCAATGTAAAAAAAAGCTCACTAAATTCACACTCCAAAAATTTTAAATAATGGAAGAAAATACTTCAACGTTAGACATAAGGGCGATAAATGAAAAAATAGAACGCGAAAGTGCTTTTGTTGACCTTTTGGTCATGGAAATGAACAAGGTTATTGTTGGCCAGAAGCATATGATCGAGCGACTTCTCATTGGGTTGCTTGGCCAGGGTCACATCCTGCTGGAAGGTGTTCCCGGACTGGCAAAAACCTTAGCCATTAATACGCTTTCCCAGGCAGTTCACGGTAGTTTCAGCCGTATCCAGTTCACGCCTGACCTGCTTCCTGCCGATGTTGTGGGTACTATGATATATAACATCAAGCAGAATGAATTCTCGATAAAGAAAGGGCCGATTTTTGCCAACTTCGTACTGGCAGATGAGATAAACCGTGCCCCTGCAAAAGTACAGAGTGCACTGCTGGAAGCCATGCAGGAAAAACATGTAACTATAGGTGAAACCACTTTTAAACTGGAAAAGCCGTTCCTGGTTATGGCCACTCAAAACCCGGTTGAACAGGAAGGTACTTACCCTTTGCCTGAAGCACAGGTAGACCGTTTCATGCTGAAAACGGTTATTGACTATCCTAAAATGGAAGATGAGCGCCTTGTAATACGCCAAAACCTGGCAGGTTCTTTCGAAAAAGTAAACCAGGTAGCCTCAATAGAGCAGATATTGCGTGCACAGCAGGCCGTACGCGAAGTATACATGGACGAGAAAATAGAAAAATATATCCTTGACATTATATTCGCCACCCGTTACCCTGAAAAGTATAAGCTGGAAAGCCTGAAACCGCTTATAAGTTTCGGTTCATCACCAAGGGGTAGTATCAACCTTGCTATGGCGGCAAAATGTTATGCTTTCATCAAGCGCAGGGGCTTTGTAATACCGGAAGACGTAAGGGCCGTAGTGCATGATGTGCTTCGCCACCGTATTGGTATTACTTATGAAGCTGAGGCTGAAAATGTAACTTCGGTTGATATCATCAACAAAATAGTGAATGAGGTAGAGGTTCCATAGAAAGTTGTTTAAAGTTTAAAGTTTCAGGTTTCAGGTTCTGATATAATACAAGAACGGACGAACTATCAGGAACTTTAAACCTGAAACCTGAAACTAAAAATTATGGATACAAAAGAGCTTTTAAAAAAAGTACGCAAAATAGAAATCAAGACCCGCAGGCTGAGCGATCATATCTTCTCGGGGGAATACCATACGTCATTCAAAGGGCGCGGTATGACTTTTAGTGAAGTAAGGCAGTACCAGTTTGGGGACGATGTGCGTGCTATTGACTGGAATGTTACCGCGCGCTACAATGAGCCTTATATAAAGGTATTTGAAGAAGAGCGTGAACTTACCATGATGCTTATGGTTGACGTGAGCGGTTCGGAAAGTTTCGGTACAAAAAACCAGTTCAAAAAAGATATCGTGACTGAAATTGCTGCCACAATGGCTTTTTCGGCTACGCAGAATAATGACAAGATTGGGCTTATCCTTTTCTCTGACCAGATTGAGCTGTACATACCGCCTAAAAAAGGAAAATCGCACGTACTTCGCATCATCAGGGAACTGATAGAGTTTACACCTAAAAGCAATAAGACTGATATTACACAGGCGTTGAAATTCCTGTCGGGAACACAAAAGAAAAAAGCGATTGTTTTCCTTATCTCTGATTTTATGGCAGATGATTATGAGCATACGCTTAAGATAGCCGGAAAAAAACACGATGTTACAGGTGTGAGAGTGTATGATATTAGGGAAGAACAAATGCCTGATATAGGTATGGTAAATATGCTGGATGCCGAAACCGGTGAAACAATCATGGTGAACACCGGCTCAAAATCAGTAAGGCTGGAATATGAAAAATATTACCGGGACAAAGTGAAATATTTTAAGGAAACCTTCAGCCGTTGTGGTGCAGGTACTGTAAACACACGTGTAGACGAATCGTATGTTACCAAGCTACTGGGCTACTTTAAAGGCAGGAGCTAACCTCCTAAGTATTGTAAAAATGAAGATAAAAAAATTATATACTTTCCTGTTTATGCTGTTGGCCGCTTCGGCTATGGCGCAGCAGCAGCCGGTACAGGCAAGTATTGATTCCGCTAAAATAAAAATAGGCTCGCAGGCCAACCTTATCCTTAAAACGAAGGTTGATACCGCAGTGCGCGTACGTTTTCCTGAAGGGAAAAACTTTGGGCAGCTTGAGGTGCTGGAATCGTATCCTGTAGATACAGTGAAAGACGGGGCTGTTTATGAGCTTATAAAAAAATATGGCCTTACACAATTTGACTCGGGACGATATGTTATTCCGCGTCTCCCGGTAGTCATCAACAATAAAACCGTATACAGCGATTCGCTTAAGCTGGAAGTTGCCGATATAAAGGTAGACACGCTTAAGCAGAAAATGTATGACATTAAGCCCGTAATGACAGCCGAATCATCCAATAGCTGGAAGACATGGCTAATAATATTACTGGTTCTTGCTGTGGCAGGTTTCGGCATTTGGTGGTACATCAAAAAACGCAAAAAACAGCCTGAAGCTGAAGAAGAGGTGTATGCCACACCAATTGAAAAGGCAACTGCCAAACTGCAAACACTTGAAAAGAAAGAACTTTTACAACGTGGGGAGGTAAAGGACTATTACAGTGAGCTTACTGATATTGCCAGGACATATATTGAAGAAGCAATACATGTTCCTGCCATGGAAAGTACCACGACCGAACTTATAGAGGCTATGCGTATTGCTGTTCAGCAACGCAAAATGAGCCTTACCCAAGAAACTTTTGAGCAGCTTGAGAAAGTGCTGCGTACGGCTGATATGGTAAAGTTTGCCAAGTCACGCCCTATGGATTTTGAAATTGCGGAAGACCGTTCGCGTATTGAGAAAACCATTGTGGTTATAGACCGAAGCATCCCTGAAGAAAAAGAGGAAGACGACCTGCATACCCGTGCCTGGGAAGAGGCACAGCGCAAAAAGAAACAGAAGCGCCGCCGCCGTATTATTATGGTATCTTCAATTGTTGGCGGAGTGCTGATTATTGGTGGGCTTATAGGGCTTTTCGGTATGAATTACCTTAAAGAAAATTACATAGGCTACTCTACTAAGGATCTATTGGAAGGTGAATGGATAAAAAGCGAATATGGCAATCCGGGCATTACCATTGAAACACCAAAGGTACTGAAACGCCAGGATGCTTCTAAAATATTACCGCCAAACACCATGGCGCTAATAAAAGATATGAACCTGTTTGTATACGGTTCGCTGTTTGATGATTTTTATATTATGGCATCAACGGCAAGCTACAAGCAACAAACGGAGGTTGACCTTAACGCCGCTGTTGATGGCTTCGTTAAAATCTGGGAAACGCAGGGTGCAAAAAATATCCTCTTAAAAACAGATGTGTTTAAAACCGGAAAAGGTTTGGAAGGTATACGCGCTTATGGCACTATGACCATACCGCACGCCATAACCAAGCAGCCGGTAAGGGCTTACTATGAGCTGTTTTTCTTTAAGCAGAACGGTGGTTTGCAACAGGTTGTAATCCTGCACCGCGAAGGCGATGAATATGCACCGCAGCTGCTGGAGCGTGTTAAGAATAGTATTGAACTGAGAAACGCGAATTAATATGGACAAAGTAACATTTTTAAATCCTGGTTTCTTCTGGCTGTTCCTGGCACTTCCGCTTGCTATAGGCTGGTATATCTGGAAAAGAAAAAAGCAGCAGGCCACACTTCGGGTTAGCACAGTTAAAGGCTTTAAGGCAAAACCGTCAGTGCTTGCTAAACTGCAGCCGTTGTTATTCGTATTGCGGTTATTGGCATTAAGCGCCATGATAGTGGCTATGGCACGACCGCAAACCGTTGATGTAAACAGCAAGATACGCACTACAAGAGGTATAGATATTGTTATGGCTATGGACGTATCGGGCAGTATGCTGGCGCGCGACCTGAGGCCAAACAGGCTTGAAGCACTTAAATCGGTAGCGGCTGACTTTGTAGATGCGCGCCCAAATGACCGTATCGGCGTTGTGGTTTACGCGGCAGAGAGTTATACCAAAACACCCGTAACCAGCGACAAGGCACTTATAAAAGAAGCCATAAAATCTATAAAATATGATGATGCCGTACTGAAGGATGGTACCGGTATAGGTGTTGGACTTGCCACGGCAATAAACCGCCTTAAAGACAGCAAGGCAAAAAGCCGGGTTATCATATTGCTTACTGATGGTGTAAACAACTCCGGGTTTATTGATCCGCGTATGGCGGCTGAAATGGCCAAAGAATATAAAATCAAAGTATATACAATTGGTATAGGAACCAACGGCAATGCGGAGTTTCCGTATGCTAAAACACCGGATGGTAAATTCCTCTACCAAATGATGAAGGTAGAAATTGATGAAGGCCTCATGAAGGAGATTGCCAAAACTACCGATGGCAAGTACTTCCGTGCTACGAGCAACAGCAGGCTGAAAGCCATATACGATGACATCAACAAGCTGGAAACTACCGAAATATCAGAACAGAAGTTTTATAATTATGATGAAAAGTTCCGCCCGCTGCTGTACCTGGCCATTGGCTTGCTGATTACAGAGGTGGTGTTACGAAAAACGCTTTTCAGAAGCTTTATATAATATGTACGAATTAGACGATCCTAAATACCTGTACCTGTTAGGCATAATACCTGTTTTGGTATTATTGTTTCTGTATGACCTGTACTGGAAAAAAAAGAAGCAAAAAGAATTTGGCGACAGGGAACTGATCAACAGGCTCAGCCCTGAAAAATCGGTATTTAAGTCGGCCCTTAAACTCACAGTAATAGCGCTGGCACTTGCGGGGATAGTCCTTGCACTCGTTAATCCTAAAATAGGCACCAAGCTGGAAACCGTAAAGCGTGAGGGTATTGATATTGTTTTTGCTATCGACGTATCTAAAAGTATGCTTGCTGAAGACGTTGCGCCTAACCGGCTTGAAAAAAGCAAGCAGGTAGTGTCCCAAATCATCAACCAATTGGGCTCAGACAGGATTGGTATTATAGGTTATGCCGGCAGCGCCTACCCTGTACTACCAATAACAAGCGACTACAGCGTTGCAAAAATGTACCTGCAAAGCATGAATACCGATATTGTATCATCTCAGGGTACAGCTATAAGCGATGCTATTGAAATGTCGGCTTCCTTTTTTGATGATCCTGCCACAAGCAAACTGCTCATTTTAGTATCTGACGGGGAAGACCATGGCGAAGGCAGCGAAGAAACTGCCGAAAAAGCCAGGGAAAAAGGCATCAAGATAATTACTGTGGGCGTAGGTACCGAAAAAGG
>JBQGDS010000100.1:0-5856 GCA_052039185.1 Flavobacterium sp. | reverse complement strand
TTGATAAAATTGCAAAAAGTCACGTGGCAGTTAGTAATATCACTCCTGAAAAATGGTTAAGCCTTGTATACAACGCCCCTGAATTTTCAAAATATATAATTGTTGGCAGGGAAGAACGTTATCCTTATGGACAGGAATCAGCGCCGATAAGAGACGATTTATACTCAACCACATCTGACGTTGTGGAAAGTATTGCCAGGACAGATATTGACACTATGTCTTACACCATCAAATATATTAATGGTACAGAATACGTTTACCCTAAATATTTTGTACCAATGCGGCAAATGGAGGATGCCTATTCAGTGATATCCAGCGCATGGACATATCCCCAGGCTTCTATATTTGTATTTAACTTAGCGCTGTATTTCGGCTTTGCGCTCTCGCTACTGATATTTTCTTTCAGGGTAACATCGGGTAAGCAATGGCTCATAGCCGCAGTAAGTCTTGGTATTACACTTTTGCTTACAGGCATTATAAATTTGCTGGGATTAAATGTAATGAGATTAAACGCCATAAACTATCAGCCTTCTTTAGTGCGGGATAATTTTTACATCATCCTGTGGCTTATAATCACAGCTGCACTTACTATATACTATTTTATACCTAAAAATAGTAAAGGCCGAAGCGGAATAGCTGTAAACATGTTGCTCTGGCTTTTACCGTTTACATTACCATTTATAGGTGTACTTATTGGAGAATCATTACAGAATAATGCTGTTTATGTAGATAACAAAAGGGTAACCCCCATTTCATTTATGGAAGATTTTACGCTGCGTATGCCTGAAGTTTTTCTTCCGTGTTGTTTGGCAGTATTCGCGTTGTTTATGATCTTTTTCACAAAATCAATAAGAAAATGGCGCGGCCTTCCCGAAGCTTAATTATTTAATTTAGGCTGCGTGCGTATGTAAAGCTCCTCTACCTCTTTGCGCGCCCATTCGGTTTTACGTAAAAAGGTAAGGCTCGACTTTATGCTCGGGTCGTAATTAAAGCATCTTATTTTTATTAGTTCGCCAAGGGTATCAAAGCCATAATAGGCTACAAGATCTTCCAGTATTTTTTTAAGTGTAATGCCGTGAAGCGGGTTTTTAGGGTCGAAATTTTGCATTTTACAAAAGTAATAATTCTTTACATTTGAGTTAATTACAATCAAACAACAAAATGAAAAAATTACTCCTTACCATTATTCTTGCTATTGGCTTTACGGCTATGGCGCAGGAAACCACAACCATTTACCTAATTCGCCATGCTGAAAAAGCAGACAACAGCGAAAACCCCGAACTATCAAAAGCCGGTCTTGAGCGTGCTAAAAAATGGGGCGCTTACTTTGAGGATAAAAACATAAGTATTTATTACTCCAGCCCATATAAGCGTACAATTTCTACCGCAGCACATTCTTCCGCTTATATGACAAGCCTGCCCGAACCCGGTTCATCACACGAAATGCGCTTTATAACATATGATGTAAAAGATTTTTCGCTGAAGAAAACAGCAGAAGATAATAAAGGTAAAAATATGGTTGTTGTGGGCCACAGCAATACAATACCGGAATATATAAACACACTTTTAGGTAAAAAGTTTTATACCAATATTCCGGAAGACAGCTATAACAACCTGTACATTATTAAAATTACAGGAGATAAAATTGTTCACGAAATGGTACAGATATAGCCATTAATGTACTATTGTGGTATTAAAGTATTGTATGTACCTTTGCTATCCTTATGCAAAAAACGGTAAACATACTAAACAGGCGCGCCCGCTTTGAATATGAGATACTTGAAAAGTATACTGCGGGTATTGTACTTGCCGGATCTGAAATAAAATCCATCCGGTTGGGCAAGGCATCTATTGCCGAAAGTTTTTGCGAGTTTCAGAATAATGAGCTTTTTGTAATAAACAGCAATATTGAAGAGTATGCGTACAGTCGCAACTTTAACCACATGCCAAAAAGTGAGCGTAAGTTGCTGCTAAATAAAAAAGAACTGCGCAGCCTTGAAAAAAGCGTCCAGAATAAAGGGCTTACTATAATACCGCTACGCCTTTTTACCAATGAAAAAGGCCTTGCCAAACTTGAAATCGGGCTAAGCCGTGGTAAAAAGAATTACGACAAGCGTGAAACTATGAAAGAGCGTGATACAAAACGTGATCTTGACAGGATTAAAAAAGAATATAAATAAAAACAGCCGGTAATACCGGCTGTTCTTTTAGTTTTTATTTTCAAGCAGGGGTACAAAACGAAATTCGCCAAACTCATGCTTTTCAAACTGGGTTTCGCTTTTGCGCACAAGCATAGTCATCACCTGTACATCTTCTCCAAGCGGTATTACAAGCCTGCCTCCTACTTTAAGTTGTGCCATAAGCGGTTTTGGTATTATTGGGGCGCCGGCAGTTACAATAATACTGTCAAAAGGGGCATAATTGGGCAGCCCTTTATAACCATCGCCAAAAGAAAGATGCTTGGGCCTGATGCCCAGTTTTGGCAATAGTAGCGATGTTGTTTTAAAAAGTTCGTTCTGCCTTTCCACACTAAACACTTTTGCGCCCATTGCGCATAAAATTGCTGTCTGGTAGCCTGATCCTGTTCCTATTTCCAACACCTTATGGTCTTTTTCAACCTGTAATAGCTGCGACTGGAAAGCTACGGTGTAAGGCTGAGATATAGTTTGCCCTGCACCTATCGGGAAAGCTTTATCTTGGTAGGCATAATCCTCAAATGAAGAGTTAAGGAACAGGTGGCGGGGCACTTTTTTAACGGCATCGAGCACATTTTTATCGGTTATCCCTTTTTGCTCCAAAACGCTTGCAAGCTGATTTCTAAGTCCCTGGTGTTTGGCTGTATCTTTCAAAAGTAGTATGCTGTATTTTTTGCTAAAATAACAAACATTTCGGGATTGAAAAGCACTGATTACAGCGTTGTGCAAATTGTTAAGAAATTGCTAAATACACCTGATATTTTTATATACTCGTTTTGGAATTTCATGGCAAATAATGTTATTTTTGTTTAAAATATATTTTTATGTTGAAAGTTGGAGTATTGGGTGCAGGCCATTTAGGCAAGATACACCTTCGCCTGCTGAACCAGTCCGAAAAATACGAACTTGTTGGTTTTTATGATCCTAACAGCGATAACGCAGATAAAGTTTCCCAGGAATTTGGCTATAAGAAATTCAACACCATAACCGAGCTTATACATGCGGTAGATGTGGTGGATATTGTTACTCCTACCCTTTCGCATTTTGACTGTGCGAAAGAGGCTATTGAGGCAGGGAAACATGTTTTTCTGGAAAAGCCAATATCAAACACGGTTGAAGAAGCCGAAGAGATAATAAGGCTGGCAAAGCAATATAATGTAAAAGGCCAGGTGGGGCATGTAGAGCGTTTTAATCCTGCTTTTATTGCTACAAAGGATATGATACAAAACCCAATGTTTGTAGAAACCCACAGGCTGGCAGAATTTAACCCGCGCGGTACTGATGTGCCTGTAGTGCTTGACCTGATGATACACGATATTGACGCTATTTTAAGCGTGGTAAAATCAAAAGTTAAGCACATTAATGCAAGTGCAGTTTCGGTTATCAGCGAAACACCTGATATTGCCAACGCCCGCATTGAATTTGAGAACGGGTGTGTGGCCAACCTCACTTCGAGCCGCATATCTTTAAAAAACATGCGTAAATCACGCTTCTTCCAAAAGGATGCCTACATATCGGTAGATTTTCTTGACAAAGTGTGCGAAGTAGTTAAAATGAAAGATGCCCCTGAAAATCCGGGTGACTTTGACATGATACTTCAAAATGCCGAAGGTGTAAAAAAACAGATATATTTTGCCAATCCTGAAGTACACCAGAACAATGCAATATTAGATGAACTGGAAACATTTGCCGATGCCATAAGTAATAATACTGATCCTATAGTTACGCTTGAAGACGGTACCGAGGCATTACGCATAGCGTACCAGATCATTGATTGTTTTGATAAATAATACAACTCACACAAACGATACAAACACAAACAAATTAATGAAAAACATAGCAGTAATTGGTGCAGGAACTATGGGTAATGGTATTGCCCATACTTTTGCACAAAGCGGATACAGCGTAAGGCTGATTGACATTTCGGAAAAATCACTTGATAAGGGTATGGCAACTATAGCTGCCAACCTAGACCGTATGGTGGCTAAGGGCGCTATCAGCGAACAGGATAAAGCCAATACAATAGGAAATATAATTACCTATACCGATATAAAAGACGGTGTGGTAAATGTAGATTTAGTTGTAGAGGCAGCTACCGAAAATGTAGAGCTTAAACTAAACATCTTCAGGCAGCTGAATGAGGTATGTGATGACAAAACCATTCTTGCAACCAATACTTCATCTATATCAATTACACAAATTGCAGCAGTAACCACAAGGCAGGACAAAGTAATAGGTATGCACTTTATGAATCCTGTGCCTATTATGAAACTGGTTGAGATAATCCGTGGCTATAACACATCTGACGAGGTTACAAAAGCCATCATGGATCTCTCTGAAAAGCTGGGCAAAGTTCCGGTTGAAGTAAATGACTATCCGGGCTTTGTAGCTAACCGTATCCTTATGCCAATGATTAACGAAGCTATTGAAACGCTTTACAATGGTGTAGCCGGCGTTTATGAAATTGACACGGTTATGAAACTTGGTATGGCGCACCCTATGGGGCCACTTCAGCTTGCCGATTTTATTGGCCTTGATGTGTGCCTTTCGATACTGCATGTAATGCACGACGGATTCAAAAACCCTAAATATGCACCTTGCCCATTATTGGTAAATATGGTACGTGCAGGCAAGCTTGGTGTTAAATCAGGCGAAGGCTTCTATGATTATAAAGAAAGCAAAAAAGCAGAAAAAGTTGCGGCTATGTTCGCTAAATAAAATACAGCATTCGGTAGCAGTACTGAAATTCTATTAAAAGTTCAGTCTCATTTATTTTGAGGCTGAACTTTAAACTTTAAAACTGAAACCCTAAACTTAAAAAGTTGGCTAAAATAATTCCTTTTAAAGCCGTTCGTCCCGCTAAAGACAAAGTAAGTCTGGTAACTTCTCGTTCCTATGACGAATATACTACCGCCGAATTGGCATCACAGCTGGACTATAATCCTTTCTCATTCCTGCATGTACTAAATCCTCTGTATATAAACCTACAAAAATCATCGTTTGAAAAAAGGTTTAAGCAGGTACACACAAAGTATGTTGAGTTTAAGCAGGATGAAATTTTACAAAAGGAAAGCAAGCCGGTATTTTATCTTTACGAAATAAAAAGCAGGAACAGCACCTTTACGGGGCTTATTGCGGCCACATCTATTGAGGATTACAGGAACAATATTATTAAAAAGCACGAAGACACATTACAGTACCGTGTGGAACTTTTTAAAGACTACCTGCACCAGACAGGCTTTAATACCGAGCCTGTACTTATAACATATCCTGAGAATGCTGCACTGGAACAATGGAAAAACCACAGGAAAACCAAGCGTCCGCTTTATCATTTTACATCGCTTAACCGCGAAACGCATACGCTATGGCGTGTTAAAAATGACAGTGAAATAACATGGCTACAGGAACAATTTGATAAAATGGGAAGCCTGTACATTGCCGATGGCCACCACCGTTCGGCATCAGCCAATGTGCTTTACGAAGAAGACAGGGCAACAGGAAACAAGAACCTGAATTATTTTATGAGTTTCCTTATCTCGGAAAACGATCTTAAAATTTACGAATACAACCGTATAATACACGACCTCAACGGGCTGGATAAAGACGAATTGCTTTCAAAACTTGAAAATGAGTTTGCTGTACTAAATAAAGGACAACAACT
>JBQGDS010000099.1:0-3900 GCA_052039185.1 Flavobacterium sp. | reverse complement strand
TGTCCTGTTGTATGCACCGCTTCGCGCAATACCGGCAGCAAACAGATCAGAATGTGTCAGCAGGTTAGCAGTCATAAATGCACCATACGAGTGCCCGCCCACAGCTACGCGCTTGCGGTCAATATATCCCAACGCATCTACAGCATCAATAGCTGCTTTAGCATCGGCAACCAGCTGCTGTATAAATGTATCATTCGGCTCAGTTTTACCTTCGCCTACAATAGGGAATGAGGCATCGTCAAGCACAGCATAGCCCCGTGTTACCCAATACACCGGCGAACCATAATAGGGATATGTAAAATCGTTAGGATTGGCTGTATTTTGAGAGGCGCTGTTCTTATCTTTAAATTCTGCCGGATATGCCCATATAATAAGTGGCAGCTTTTCTTTTTTCTTCATATCATACCCTACAGGCAGGTAAAGTGTACAACTCAGGTCAAGGCCATCGGCTCTTTTGTATTTTATAACCTCTTTATGTACGTTCTCAATCTTTTTGAAAGGATTTTCAAAGAAGCTTACCTGCACCGGCTTATTTTTTTTCCTGATGTTGATGAGGTAATAGTTAGGGTATTGGTTTTTAGATTCAATCTGTACCAGCACTTCGCCTTTTTTAGCATCAATCAGAGAATTGAATGATTCTTTTTTATCCTTGTAATTTGATTGGTACAACCTGGTTTTCTTTTTTGTTTTCAGGTTAAACTCATCAATAAAAGGGAACTGCCCTTTATCAGTATAACCGTCACCAATAAGGTAGGTATTGCTGTTTTCAAGGTTAAGCACATAACGCCCCCACTGGTTACGCTTCGTGTCAAAATCTCCTGGGTCAGTATATACATCCTGGTAATTACGGTCAAAAATAACTTCCGGTTTTTGTGCAGCGTCTGACGGATTGAAAGCATACGTTTTTGTATTACGGGTATTCCACCAGCGGTCATATAATAGTGCTGTAGTGTCGTCACCCCATGTTATACCGGCGTATCGGTTTATGGTTTTAACCACACTGCGGGGCGTGCCTGTAAATGGCGCTGCCATCTCAAAAATCTCATCACGGAAAGGTACTTCCACAGCAGGGTCACCACCGTCAAGGGCTTCAGCCCATACCAGGGTTGCAGGTTTGTCAGCTCTCCAGCCTATGCTTCTTTTGCCTTTTTCGGTAGCCATGAATCCTTTTGGCATATCTTCAATAAGCGGTTTTTCATTTATCAGCTTAACCATTTTTCCGTCGGCGCTGTATATGCTTGTTTTAGACGGAAACCTGTCAAGCGGCACAATGTAAGAGAATGGCTTATGAAGCGTAACAACCTGAACAAAATTACCATCAGGTGAAAAAGCCAAACCGCCATACATGGCTTTACCGGCCCAAAGTGTACTCTTGCCATCAAGTGAGACTTTATAAAGTTCAGATGTTGTAAGGGTTTCGAAGTTGGTTTCGTCGCTCTTGTTTTTAAGCAGGTCCTGATAGGTACGGTTCTGCGCTTTCGATCCGTCACTTACGGTAACCGTCGGCCCTGAAGGTATTGCATCAGCTGTATTGATTAGCGCAGGCCTGTCAGCAGGCAGCATTCGTACCAAAAGAGACTTACTGTCCCTGAACCAGCTTACCGGATTGCCCATATTGGCATTTGCAGTTGCAGCGGTAAGTTTTTTTGCAGAAAGCGTTTTAAGGTCAAGCAGCCAAACTTCCACACCATTTTCAACCGTATTGGTAAAAGCCATTTTGGTTTCATCGGGCGACCACGAAAAGTTGGTAAGCTTAGGATTTTGCGGCAGGCCTTTTATTTGTACAGGCTCTTTGTCTTTAAGTTTTTTGTACTTAATGTTATTTACATAAGTAACTGTACTTGATATATTGGTGCGCGGATTGATGCGCAGTCCGCCCAGCTTCATTTCCTCGTCAGAAAGGTCAGCAAGGGTTTTGTAGCTGTTACGGTACATGAGCACCATGTGCGAATATTTACTGTCCATAGAAACAGATGGTGCACGCTGTACATCTACCAGCTCAAGGATTTCCTTCGGCGGTTTTTGGTAGGTAAGGTTTTCCTGTGCGGCAAGGGGAAGGCTGAGCAACAGGCATACAAGACTTGTGAATAGTATTCTCATATTGAATGTGGTTGTTTATATAATGTGTCTAATTTAAGGTTAAGTTGTTACATAATACAACAAAGGCATAATTTTAGCTATGTTAAAAAATTAAGAGAATTTAAAAAAGCTAATGTTGTAATGCTTAGTTTTAAGGATTGTTTATTTTTACAACCACATTTTTAATAAAGCGATTATTATATGTATCACTCAAAAATTTCGGGCCTGGGATATTATGTTCCTGATAATGTTGTAACTAATGATGACCTTTCCAAATTAATGGAAACTAATGACGAATGGATCCAGGAGCGTACAGGTATAAAAGAAAGAAGGCATGTGGTAAAGGGAGATGGCGATACCACCACAACTATGGGCGTTAAGGCTGCAAAAAAAGCTATTGAACGCGCAGGGATAAATAAAGATGAAATAGACTTTATAATATTTGCAACACTAAGCCCGGACTATTATTTTCCGGGGCCGGGTGTACTGGTGCAGCGTGATTTAGGGCTTACACGCACTGTGGGCGCGCTTGATGTGCGTAACCAGTGTTCCGGTTTTATATATGCACTTTCGGTTGCCGACCAGTTCATTAAAACAGGGATGTATAAAAATATACTTATCATAGGGTCTGAATTGCATTCTACCGGATTGGACATGACCACACGCGGCAGGGCAGTATCGGTAATTTTTGGAGATGGAGCAGGAGCAGCAGTGCTAACGCGTGAAGAGGATATAACTAAAGGCATCCTCTCTACACACTTGCATAGTGAAGGGCAGCACGCCGAAGAGCTTTCGCTTATTGCACCGGGCATGGGCAAGCGTTGGGTTACGGATATTATTGCTGATAACAACCCTGATGATGAAAGCTATTACCCTTACATGAACGGACAGTTTGTATTTAAAAATGCCGTGCAGCGTTTTAGTGAAGTTATTATGGAAGGCCTGAAAACCAATAACCTTGAAGTAAGTGATATTGATATGTTGATACCACACCAGGCTAACCTGAGGATATCACAATTCATACAGCATAAGTTTCAGCTAAGTGATGACAAAGTTTATAATAACATAATGAAGTATGGTAATACAACGGCAGCATCTGTGCCTATTGCACTTACTGAAGCATGGGAGCAAGGTAAGATAAAGGAAGGGGATACGGTAGTATTGGCAGCTTTTGGCAGTGGCTTTACCTGGGGAAGTGCCATTATAAAGTGGTAAACAGAAAATATATTAATTATGAAAGCGCCTTTTGGGCGCTTTTTTTTATAACGCTGGGTTTAGCATTTGTAAAAATAAAAAGAAAATATGGCTGTATAAAGGTTTAATAATTAACTTAGTAGAAACATAAACATCTTGCCAAATGAAACGAATATTACTTTTATTAATCCTGTTTACCTGTATTAGTGCTTTTGCACAAACGTACCCTAAATACACGGTTCAGAAGAACGACACTCTTGTAAAGAAAACTGAAGCAGCACCGGCTGTATCTAAACCGCTGCCGGAACCTGAAAAGACACATGCAAAAGCAAAGATTAAAAAACGTACGGGAGATTTCCAGGCGCTAATGGAAAAAGGAGCTATAGAATCTAAAAGTGAAAAGTACGACCGTGCTGCAGAGTTTTACACGCAGGCCTATGAGGTAAGCTCTGACGAAACTGAGTGGCGTGCGCTTGTTTCCAGGGCTACTACGTATGTAATGATGAAAAAATGGGATAAAGCCATTGCGGACTATACCACAATGATACAAAATGACAATTTACCTGACCAAAAAAAACTGGCTTATACCTATCTTAGCCGTGCGAGGGCTGCACAGGAAATGAAAAA
>JBQGDS010000098.1:0-3413 GCA_052039185.1 Flavobacterium sp. | reverse complement strand
TTCCTGGGCGGAAGCCGTGAGAGAAAGTAGTGTGATACCAATGGCTAAAAAGCCGGATTGTTTTTTTTTAGTATTGTATTGCCTGAACAATTCAACACTCCTTAAAAAGGTTTTCATTCGTAAAAAGTTTACGAATAAAAGGGGCAATTATTCTGTTATTAATAATTGATTATTTTTAAAAAAGTCCATCCGAGGCGTGCACTCCTGCGACTGTCTTCTTTCTGTTTCCCTTGGCAGCATTACCCGCCCAGGTTCTTTGGGTATGATCTCAGCTCGTTATTTAGAGCACCCCTTTGAGACGGGGCAAAGGTAGTATTTAATTTCAGATTTCAGAATGTAGATTTCAGATTTTACTGAAATGCTTAATCACGTCATGTATAAGCTGAAAATCAAAAGTTTTTCCTGCGCGATTGTTTAAGTTCTGACTGCCGCCTTTTATTATCAATACGTTTTTGTATTACGGCACGCGGAATTTTGGTGGCTTTTCGGGCTTTTTTTACCTTAAGCGAATTCTCCATAAGCTGGAGGAACCGCTTTATAACAATATCTTTATTACGTAGCTGGCTGCGGTCTTCATCGCATTGCATTATAAGGATGTTCTCGCCGGTAAGTTTTGTGCTGAGGTTATTTTGCGCCAGTGCTTTTTCCTCATCGGTTAATGACTGTGAGTTGGCAAGATCAAAACTCAATACAACTTTAGATGCTACTTTATTAACGTTTTGCCCGCCGGCACCACTGCTGCGTACCGCTTTAAAATTTAGTTCGGATATGATTTTTTCTTTGTCCATGGTGTACAATTTTAAACTGTGATCCCGGATTGTGAAACCCAATTTAAAATCTGCAATTATTATTGTGGCTGGTGCGCAGGCTTCAGCAGGTCGTTAACGGTTTTTACGGGATTAAAAGTTTCAAGTGGCACTTCAACAAAAAGTGTTATCCAGCCTGCCATAGCGCCATTCCATAGTCCCGGAAGCTCATACGATTTTAAGTCTTTACCGTTCTTGTTTTTGTATACTATAAATCCGGCAGAAGGGTCTACAAAATCCGGCAGGTTAAAAGGTTGCCCTTTATAATCCCTTAGTCCGCATACCAGGTCAACCGGGTTAAAATGCGTGGCATCGGCCAGTATTTTTTGCTGCTCTTTATTGTCAAGGTCAATCTGTGAGCTTTCAATAATCTGCAGCGTGTGCATGCCTTTGTCGCCTTTTACCCAGAACGGCCCTCCGCCCGGCTCGCCCTCATTCTTAACCATGCCACATATACGGATAGGACGGTTAAGGAGTTGCTGGAAATACAATGTTTTATTTTCAGGGGTGTATTTGGTTACGTCATAAGGTACATCAATGCCCAGCTTTTCTTTTGCAAAAACCATCAGGTTACGAAAACAATCTTCGGTAAACTGCTCGTTTTCCAGTTTTTCCAGGTAATCAAAAATCAGCTGTTGTAACTCAATAAGCATTCCTGCGAGCGCTTTTTTATATAAAGCTATGGTGTGAATGTTATTATGGCTAACGTTATCAATGTTTTTAATGAATACAATATCGGCATCCAGCCTGCTAAGGTTTTCAATAAGTGCGCCATGCCCACCGGGACGGAAAACAAGCCTGCCCTTATCATCCCTGAAAGGATTATTGTTCAGGTCTACAGCTATGGTGTCGGTTTCTTTATGCTGGTTAGAAAAAGTATAGTTTATCTGTATTCCGGATTGCTCTTCAATTGTAGCCTTTACATCCTGAATGGCATCATAAAACCCGTCAAAATGTTCTTCTGAAATAGTAAAATGTACATTGGCCTGCCCGTTACTGGCTGCATACGTTACGGCTTCGCAAAGATGTTCGTATACGGGGGTAGCTGTAAAATTTTCATATTTGTGGAACGGCAGTATACCCTTGGGCTTGTTGGCATAATCAAACATGTTTTCGGCCAGCAGGGTTTTTATAAAGCTGTAATTCTTCTGGTTCCTGTTCTTTATGATTTCACCATTAGTTGCTGCTTTGGCTTTTTCCATTACCTCTTTATAAAAAGGAAACTTCTCTATACCTGCCAGGAACACATTAAGCGCCGTAGCATTTTTTCGGTTTATGTAGGCATTAACCGTTTCCTTTTCAGGCTGAAATTCGGCAATAAATTCACACAGGAATTTAAACATCCTGCTTGCTGCACCTGATGCAGGGACAAACTTTTTCAGCCTGAAATTGTTTTTCTTTTCATCAAAAAAGGCAGCGTAATTTTCTGCCATATCTTCCGTGATCGGTTGTATACCGTCATTAATTACAGCAGGTTTTTCCAGTACAGCCTTGCCTATGCCGTTCCTGAAAATTACCATATGCTGGCGGATAGTTTCAACAGGCGTACCCAGATTGTATATCTGTACAAAATCTTCGGTTGTAAAGCCTGAATCAAGCGCTTTTTCAAGCGAAAGCACTATGTCTTTATACTCATCGGTAGTTACATCAGCAGAAACAGTAATATAATTTACCTCTTGCTTTTTTAATTGCGCTGAAATTTTATCTTTTTCGTTTTCAGTAACTATTACTAAATCAGCCGATTTAAGTGCAGTTTCGGTAATAGCGTCATATTCTGTCGTAAATATAAATTCACGCGCTTCTGCCCCGTCAGGCGCTATAAAATCAGATAATTCCTTTGTAAGTGTTTGGTTTACACTTTTAGAAACTATTATTATGCTGAGGGTATTTGTTGATTGCTTCGTAATATTTTGCTCCATACGCCGTAGCCATATAAGGCTATTGATGTTAATAGTATGTAAAATAAGCCTGTAAATACAAGCCCTTTGTAAAAAAACAGCGGTATTGCAATAATATCGCCTATTATCAGGTATATCCAGTTTTCAATTTTCCTTTTCGCCAGCAGCCACATCCCTATAAAGAAAAGCCCGGTAATAAAGGTATCCACGTACGCCCACCAATGGGTAAACATATTGAACCAGATGTATACGCAGGAAACAAATATAACAGATACTATGAATATTACCCCACTTTTCAAATTATCTTTAAGTGTAACCCGGGTTATTTTTAGCTGTTCATGGTTTGTATTGCTTCCCCTGGTCCACAATATCCAGCCGTAAATACTCATGTATACATAGTAGGCATTGATAATTACATCGCCATACAGGTGTGCGGTAGAAAAAATGTAGGTGTACAATGCAGTACTTATGAGCCCGGTAGGGTAAACCAATATACTGTTGCGCGAAGAGAATATAACGCTGAGCAGCCCAAATACTATTGCGGTAATTTCTAAGCCTAAGAATAGTGGGGTGTACCCTTCGAACTGGCTGAAAAGTAAATCTGTAATTTCCTGCATGGGTTATTGTTCAGCTTCAAAAGTGTATACCAGGGTAAATTCTTCTATTTCTTCAAACCGGAAACTGTACATCCTGTTTATTTCTTCAAATT
>JBQGDS010000097.1:0-5256 GCA_052039185.1 Flavobacterium sp. | reverse complement strand
ATTTTATATTGTTTTTCTCTCCTACTTTAAAATTATTGTTGTCAGGAATACCGAGAATAATTTGAGATAGTAAAAATTTTTCTTCATAACGTGATAATGAATCTTTTAATACTCTGTTCTCTTCACGTAGCATATTAGCTTGCTCTATTAAGCTTTGATACTCAGCATCAGACTTTTCATCCTTGCATCCTAAAACAAAAAAGCATATTAATAGAGGTAAAACGTATTTCATAATTATTTAAGTTTTAATAGTAACCATCTCCCTTTTCAAAAATACTCCCGTAATTATTGTAGAAAGTACATCAGCAATTGGGAAAGCAACCCATACCCCAAAAATACCAAAAAAATGAGGCAAAATAAGTACCAGCGGTATCAGGCAGAAACCCTGCTTGGTTAATGTAAGCAATAACGCCTTGGTAGCCTTGCCTGCGGCCTGAAAATAAGCTGCACCAATAAGCTGCACCGCAATTATGGGTGATGCCGCGAACACCCACCTAAGCGCTGAAGGCGTATCACGAACTACCGCAGCATCGGTAGTAAAAACCGACACTATAGGCTTAGCAAAAATGAGTATGATTATAAATATTACAATAGCTAATATACCTGCATATTTTATAGCTACAGTGACTGATTCCTTCACACGGCCGTAATTGTCAGCGCCATAGTTGTAACCGGCTATAGGTAAAAATCCCTGCGTAATGCCCTGTACAGGGAAAAGCATAAACATAAGCAGCCTGCTGATAATACCGTAAATTGTAACCGCATGTTCGCCGCCATGTGCATACAGCGTGTGATTTAGCAATACAGCAAGTATACTTATTACACCCTGCCTTGCAAAGGTTACAAAGCTGAGTGATAGGATTTCTTTGGTTATTTTTGTGTGCCATTTAAAGTGTTTAGCCTGTGGCTTTAACTCACTCTTGAAAAAGAAAAACCAGAGTATATACAAAAAGCATGTAAAAAATGAAATTGCCGTAGCCAGCGCTGCGCCAAATACACCCCAGCCAAAAACATATATAAACAATATATCCAGCAATACATTGGTAGCTGCAGATATAATCATGGATATCATGGAGTGGCGGGTCTTGTCTTCAGCACGTATAACAGTGTTGCCCATCATGCACAGCGCCTGGAACGGCACTGCCAGTAATATAGGCATATAAAATTCTTCGGCAGGTTTTAAAATCGCACCTTTAGCCCCAAATGCAAAGAGTATTTCTTCCTTAAAAATTATTCCGCCTACCACTACAATCGAGCACAAGCCAAATGTCAGCATGATCTGGTGGGCAAATACATTTACCGCCTTATCATGCTTACCCTTTCCCAACGCGCGGGAAAGTACCGAGCTTCCGCCCGCCCCTATGGCAAGACCAAGGGACGAAATAAAAAAAGTGAGCGGCATTACTACAGATAATGCTGCTATAGCCAGAGGGCCTATCCACCTGCCTACAAAAATGGCATCAATAAGCACGTTGACCATCATGAACAGGATACCCACCGAGGCCGGTACTGACTGCCTGATGAGCAGCTTTTTTATGCTTTGTTGCGCCAGGTCGGCAGATGATATTGCCATTATGCCACAGGTGTTTCAGCAACGGCCCACTCATTTATCCAGTCGGCTACTACCTGCACCCAGTCGTCACTATCATTAAGGCATGGTATCGCATGGAATTTCTCCCCTCCGTGCTCTTTAAAGTCTTCATTGGCACGCATGGCAATTTCCTCAAGCGTCTCCAGGCAGTCAGCTACAAACGCCGGCGTTACTACCGCAAGGTTTTTAATTCCCTGCGCAGGCATTTTGTTTATCTCTACATCTGTATAGGGCTCCAGCCATTTATCGCCCGCAAGGCGGCTCTGGAAGGTTAGGGAATACTTATCCTCAGGCAGGCCCAATTGCTCTACTACCAATCTTGTTGTTTCGTAACACTGGTGACGGTAGCAGAATTTATGCGCAGCCGATGGCGTAACGCAACAGGTGCTGTTTATCTTACAGTGTGATTTTGTAACATCTGTCTTGCGGATGTGGCGTTCCGGTATACCGTGGTAGCTAAACAGCAGATGGTCATACTCAAATCCTTCAAGCGAACGTTTTATCGAGTTGGCTAATACTTTAATATAATCAGGCTTGTCGTAAAAAGCAGGCACATCAGTAAATACCATATTCGGGAATTTCTTCTTACGTATTTCCTCCGCTAAAACCAGTATTGTAAGTGTAGATGCCATTGCATACTGTGGATATAGCGGGAAAAGCAGCACTTCGGTAACACCCTGGTCAGCCAGTTCCTGCAGCCCTGTTTCAATAGAAGGCTTACCGTAACGCATGGCAAGCGCTACAGGCAGCTCGGTTTTTTGTTTTACTTTTTTATGCATCCTTTCAGAAAGCACAATAAGCGGTGAGCCTTCATCCCACCATATTTGTTTGTAAGCATGTGCCGATGCTTCCGGCCGTTTGCGTAATATAATACCCCTTACCAACAGCGCACGAAGCAGGTAAGGCACATCTATTACATATTTATCCATCAGGAATTCATCCAGGTATGGTTTTACGTCTTTTGGTTCAGGGCTGTCCGGCGAGCCCAGGTTTACTAAAAGTACTCCTTTCATTTTGTTTGTTATTATATTCCTGCAAGGTCTTTTTGACCTTGTAGTTTATACGTTTATACTCATTAAATATTTTTTGGGCGTAGTACCGAATTTCTTTTTAAAGGCAGCTATAAAGTGACTGGCAGTACTATAGCCTATTTTAAGCCCCACTTCATTTACATTGTAGGTGCCACTGTCCAGCAGTTTGCGGGCATAGTCCATTTTATAATCAAACAAAAAGCTGTACACACTGTCACCATATATCTGCTTAAAGCCCATTTTCAGCTTCTTCAGGTTGATACCTACCTGGTCGGCGAGCTCCTGTAGGCCGGGTGGTTCAGCCATGTTCGCAATTACAACATCTTTAGCCTTGCGTATTTTTACTACATCTTCATCAATCAGGAACGGACACTGCTCAGCATTTGTGTCTTCACTACGGTTAAAATACAGGCTAAGCAGTTCATACACCTTACCCTTAAAATATAGTTTTTTTATTGACGGATGCAGGTTAAAGTTGAACAGCTGACTCAGCACAATGGCCATGCTTGGGTTTATCTTATCGTCTTTATAATACTTCCTGTCTTTATTCTCTTCGCTCAGGAAAGGAATATAATCTGCCTCTTCCGAAAAAAAGCTGTGAAACTTTTTAATAGATATTAGCACAGAAATTGCAGATGAATTAGGCGCAATTTCCAAATGCATCGGCAGTTCCTTTTGCGGATTAAAAAGGAATAGCGACACCTCTTCCCGAAGGTCGAGCGCATAACGGCCCTGATTAAAAATGAACTTACCCCGCCCCTTTATCCCAAAGTGGAACTGTATAAGGCCAATATTAACTTCGCGCTCAAAATGCGAAGTTTCAGCCCCGTCATTCCGAAAGAGCAACACGGTAAAATCGTCCTCTATTTTTATCTCCTCATAAGAACCCATAGCGGTATTTTTTTGAAGTGCGTTGAACAAAAACGATGTTGTTTTTATTTAGAACAGTTCTAAACTACGTTATCGTAAAGCATTGATTTCATTGCAAATTTAGCGGATTTTAGTAATTACACCTCTATTTTGTTTTAAAATAACATACAGCGATATAAAAAGAACTTTCAGCGTTACTTTTTTAATAAGCCTAAACATAATTTTGTGAAACTTTTAGGAAAGTAGACTATATGGAGAATAATAACATATCCAGGCACCAAACGTTTTATGCGGTGGGATTGAGCTACAAGAAAGCGGATGCCGGGATAAGGGGAAAGTTCAGCCTTGATAATATTGCAAAGGCAAATGTATTGCAGCAGGCTAAAGCCGAAGGCATTAGCAGCCTTATTGTAACCTCAACCTGTAACAGGACTGAGATTTACGGCTTTGCACAACACCCTTTTCAGCTTATTAAATTACTTTGCGATAACAGCCAGGGCACGGTGGAAGAATTTCAGCGTGTGGCATTTGTATATAAGAACAACGAAGCGCTAAATCATATTTTTCGTGTAGGCACAGGCCTGGACAGCCAGATACTGGGCGACTTTGAAATTATAAGCCAGATAAAAACTTCGTTTATAGAATCTAAAGCACAGGGACTTGCCAATGCCTTTATGGAAAGATTGGTTAATAGCGTGATACAGGCAAGTAAGCGTATTAAAAATGAAACGGAGATTAGCTCAGGGGCTACATCGGTATCATTTGCATCAGTGCAGTACATAATGAATAATGTGCCCGATATTGCTGACAAAAACATATTGCTTTTCGGCACAGGTAAAATAGGACGTAATACCTGTGAAAACCTGGTTAAGCATACTAAGAACAATCACATTGTACTGGTTAACAGGACAAAAGACAAAGCCGAAAAAATAGCCGGAAAGTTTAACCTCATAGTAAAAGACTATGATGTGCTTCCGCTTGAAATTCCAAAAGCTGATGTGCTTGTTGTAGCAACCGGTGCGCAGCTGCCCACTATTGATAAGGACATACTTACCCTTACCAAACCGTTGCTGATTCTTGATCTATCTATCCCAAAAAATGTAGATGATAATGTAAAAGAGCTTGAAGGTGTAACAGTGGTGCATCTTGACGATCTTTCAAAAATTACCGATGATACGCTTGAAAACAGGAAAAAACATATTCCTGCTGCCGAAGCTATCATTCAGGACGTGAAGGAAGAATTTATAAGCTGGATGAATGCACGCAAATTTGCCCCTACCATCCATGCCCTTAAAGAAAAACTGAATTCGATTAAAGATACCGAGCTGAGTTTCCAGCGTAAAAAAATAAGTAATTTTGATGAGGAACAGGCTGAGATTATCAGCAACCGGATCATTCATAAAATTACCACCCATTTTGCAAACCACCTGAAGGATAGTGATACAATGGTTGACGAAAGCATTGAATGGATCGAGAAAATCTTCAGGATTGAAGCTACAGCAAAATGAAAAAAACCATACGCATAGGTACCCGCGACAGTGAGCTTGCACTGTGGCAGGCACATACAGTTGAAAAAAAACTAAACGCATTAGGCTATACAACCGAAATAGTTGCCGTAAAATCTACCGGCGACCTTATACTTGATGTCCCGCTGTATGAGCTGGGCATTACCGGTATCTTCACCAAAACGCTTGACGTTGCCATGATAAAGGGCGAAGTTGATATTGTGGTACATTCCATGAAAGACGTGCCTACATCGCTGCC
>JBQGDS010000096.1:0-4112 GCA_052039185.1 Flavobacterium sp. | reverse complement strand
GTAGTTTTTCGGGAACTAATATTGAAAACTGGTTACCTATCAGTTCATCGCGTGTATAGCCAAAAAGTACTTCGGTTTGCCGGTTTATCATGGTTATAGTGCCATAACCGTCTGTCCTGATTATAGGATAAGGAGCAGAGTCCAGCATTACCGACAGGTTTTTTGCAGCCGTACGGCTTTTACTTTCATAGGTATTCAGCGCCTTGGTAGTAAAATATATAAGTGCGAGTGTAATTAATGTAAATGCTACTGTTACAAGTGCTATCGAAAGTTCTACTGAAAAGATATTGTGCCAGTGCGCAAGTATACGCAGGTAGCAGGTAATAATTATTGCAGCCAGCATATAAAAGAAAAACCGCCTTGCCATTAGGTTGCCAACTCCGTTTCCTGTGAACATACCTGTAAGCCCTAAAGAGGGATTGATGAGTGTTGCTGTAACCGAAACAATAAAAAAAGCTAGAGAAGTGTGTAATGCCATGGACGATACAAAGAAAAGCTTATGGAGGTCATTAACCTGAAAAAGATAACCCATTAAAACAATGAAAGCTATGAGTGTAACTGCATGGAATAAAAGCTGTGCAATTATGCAAACTACCCTGTTTTTAATTTGTGCCAAAAGCAAGCCTAACCCCATAAATATGTAGCAGGATGCTGTTTGCGGAGACATGCGCCCGGGTAAAGGCCTGCCGGGACTGTTTTGAGGAAATTTATAAAAAAGTGTATCGATCCCGGTGTTATAACCCGATAAATGCTGAAATAACGATACAAATCCCACTATCAATACAATACCTGCCAGTAACCGTCCTATAAATGGTAATACATGATTACCGGACAGGTTGCAAAGTAATGATAACCCTATACAGGTAAAACATAATGCCGAATTTACCTTCATAGTGGCATAACCAGGAATAATACTTTTAAGCTCGTCAGCACCGATAATCCAGCCTATCAGGACACTTATTCCTGCCAGCGCAATAGTTGTCGCAGCTATTGTTATAAATAAGCGGTAGTGAAGTATCCTACTCATAATGCGCTTGTTAAGGTAATTACCAATTATAAGTTACAAAAACGTTTTAGTAAATATAAAGCTTTATAAAAACATTAGCATTATACATACATAATGTCAAGTTGTCATATTATATATGTCAATAAACAATTTTTTATTGTAATGGCACAATGATTGTCATAATTGAGGAAATATTTGAAATCGAAACAAAAACATAAAATTAGACAACATGAGTAAAATAATCGGAATTGACTTAGGTACTACCAACTCCTGCGTAGCAGTTATGGAAGGTAATGAACCTGTGGTAATCCCAAATGCTGAAGGAAAAAGGACAACTCCGTCAGTAATTGCATTTGTTGAGGGCGGCGAAATTAAAGTAGGTGACCCGGCAAAACGCCAGGCGGTTACCAACCCAACTAAAACTATAGCTTCTGTTAAGCGTTTCATGGGTAATAAATTCTCTGAAAGTAATAAAGAAGCAGGTAACGTACCTTACAGCGTTGTAAAAGGTGATAATGACACACCACGTGTGGACATTGACGGAAGACTGTATACACCACAGGAATTGTCAGCTATGACACTTCAGAAAATGAAGAAAACAGCTGAAGACTATCTTGGTACAACAGTAACCGAGGCGGTTATTACCGTACCGGCATACTTTAACGATGCACAACGCCAGGCAACTAAGGAAGCAGGTGAAATTGCAGGCCTTAAGGTTAGAAGGATAATCAACGAGCCTACCGCAGCAGCGCTTGCTTACGGACTTGATAAAGCAGGTAAAGACCAGAAAATTGCAGTGTATGACCTTGGTGGTGGTACATTTGATATCTCTATCCTTGAGCTGGGTGACGGCGTTTTCGAAGTACTTTCTACTAATGGTGACACACACCTTGGTGGTGACGATTTTGACCAGGTAATTATCGACTGGCTTGCAGGTGAGTTTAACAGTGAAGAAGGTGTAGACCTGCGTAAAGATGCAATGGCATTACAGCGTTTAAAAGAAGCTGCTGAAAAAGCAAAGATTGAACTTTCATCTTCATCTCAAACTGAGATCAACCTGCCATATATTACAGCTACGGCTTCAGGGCCTAAGCACTTGGTAAAAACATTAACAAGGGCTAAATTTGAGCAGCTGGCTGACGATCTGGTTCGCCGTTCAATGATACCTTGTGAGAAAGCACTTAAAGATGCAGGCATTTCAAAATCAGATATTGATGAGGTTATCCTTGTAGGTGGTTCTACACGTATACCTCGTATCCAGGAAGAAGTAGAGAAATTCTTCGGCAAAAAGCCGTCTAAAGGTGTTAACCCGGATGAGGTGGTTGCTATTGGTGCTGCTATTCAGGGTGGTGTACTTACAGGCGATGTGAAGGATGTATTGCTTCTTGATGTAACCCCGCTTTCATTAGGTATTGAAACTATGGGTGGCGTTATGACAAAACTTATTGATGCCAACACCACTATCCCTACTAAAAAATCACAGGTATTCTCTACAGCGGCAGATAACCAGCCGTCAGTTGAAATACATGTGCTTCAGGGAGAAAGGCCAATGGCACAGGATAACAAAACTATAGGCCGTTTCCACCTTGATGGTATCCCGCCGGCACAAAGGGGCATACCGCAAATTGAGGTTACGTTTGATATTGATGCTAACGGTATTATCAAAGTATCGGCTACTGATAAAGGTACAGGCAAGTCACACGACATCCGTATTGAAGCTTCTTCAGGATTAACCCAGGAAGAAATTGAAAGGATGCGTAAAGAAGCGGAAGCTAATGCTGATGCTGACAAGGCTGCAAAAGAAAAAGTAGACAAGCTGAATGAAGCTGATGCTATGATTTTCCAGACTGAAAAACAACTTAAGGAGTTTGGCGACAAGCTGTCTGACGTTAACAAGCAGCCTATAGAATCGGCTCTTGAAGAATTGAAGAAAGCATACGAAACGAAAGATGTTGCTACTATACAACCTGCACTTGACAAGATTAACGAAGCTTGGAAAGCAGCTTCGGAAGAAATGTATAAGGCACAGGCTGAAGGAGCCCAGGGCGGTGCACAACAGGCGCAGCCTGAAGGAGGCCAGCAGGAAGGCGACAACGTTCAGGACGTAGACTTTGAAGAAGTGAAGTAATTATCACGAGAATAAAATAAAAAATGGCTGTCATTTAAGACAGCCATTTTTGTTACCATACAGTCCAAAAAAAGCAGGATCATATGATCCTGCTTTTTTATATAAATAATCAGATTTATTTTTTTGTAATTGCCGGGAGCAAGGTACTAGCTACCTCGCCGAAGCCAATACGTATATTTTCATTTTGGCAGTAACCGCGCATTATTACACAGTCGCCGTCGTTTATAAATTTACGTTCGGTACCGTCGTTTAATGTAATCGGGTTTTTGCCACCCCAGGTAAGCTCCAGCATTGAACCGAAACTGTCCGGCGTAGGGCCGGATATAGTTCCGCTACCCATAAGGTCGCCACTGTTTACACGGCAGCCGTTTACAGTATGGTGTGCCAGCTGTTGCGCCATACTCCAGTACATGTACTTAAAGTTAGAGTTGGAAATTACATTTTCCTCACCACCTTCAGGCTTTATAGCTACCTGTAGGTTAATGTCAAATGCTTTTTCACCCTCCTGCCTCAGGTATTCAAGCGGTTCAGGGCTTTGTTCAGGCCCTTTGGTACGGAAAGGCTCCAGTGCATCCATAGTTACAATCCATGGCGACATAGATGAAGCAAAGTTTTTCGCAAGGAATGGCCCAAGCGGCACGTATTCCCATTTCTGTATGTCGCGTGCGCTCCAGTCATTAAACAGCACCATACCAAAAATGTGGTCTTCGGCTTCTTCAACAGGGATAGATTCGCCCATAATGTTGGCATCTGTAGTGATAAAAGCCATTTCAAGTTCAAAATCTACCAGCCTCGACGGCCCGAAAACCGGCTGTGTTTCGCCATTTGGCAATGTTTGCCCCAATGGCCTGTGCACCGGTATGCCTGAAGGCACAATTGTGCTCGATCTTCCATGGTAGCCTACTGGCAGGTGCAGCCAGTTAGGCAGCAATGCATTTTCTGGGTCACGGAACATCATACCCACATTGGTAGCATG
Source organism: Flavobacterium sp. (assembly GCA_052039185.1). Classification (GTDB taxonomy): domain Bacteria; phylum Bacteroidota; class Bacteroidia; order Flavobacteriales; family Flavobacteriaceae; genus Flavobacterium. Next base: position 2 of record JBQGDS010000096.1, on the reverse strand, counting down.
TT
>JBQGDS010000095.1:0-3753 GCA_052039185.1 Flavobacterium sp. | reverse complement strand
AGCCGTAAGCAGCTCTTCAGGATCACAGTTTTTTACAAGGTATGAAGCAGCGCCAACTTCAATCATGTTTGCTATAAAAAACCTGGTATTGTAACTGGTAAGGGCTATAATTTTTATATCAGGATAAGAATCATGAATTATTCTTGTGGCCTCTACTCCGTTAAGCAACGGCATCTTAAGATCCATAATTATAACATCGGGTAAAAGGCCTGTTTCGTCAAGCCATGTTACTATCTCCTCGCCGTTGCCGGCTTCAAAAACTACTTCAATATCAGGACTGCTTTTAAGCAGTAAGGCTATCCCTTTACGGAACAAAGGCTCATCATCGGCCAGCGCCACTTTAATTTTAGATGCTTTCATTGTACGTAAAAATTGCTTTATATCCTTTACCTATAGCCGAATCTACCATTAAATTACCTCCAAGAAAAAGCACGCGACTTTCAATATTTTTTGTTCCCAGCCCTTTCATGGCTTCGGGAGCTTTATTGTTAAAACCCTTTCCGTTATCAGTATAAGTACATTTTGTATCACTGCCCTCTTTTTCAAAACGCAGCGTAATATGGGTAGCACCACTGTGTTTTAATGAATTGTTAAGTAATTCCTGCACAATCCTGAAAACCTGGAGGTGTACAGGCTTACTATTATCATCAAAAAATGTATCGTTCTCATATTCTACAGTCAAGGCGCTATTGCTGCAATCTCCGCACAATTCCCTAAGCCCGGCATCGAGCCCGAATTTATCCAGCACCGGCGGGAGCAGGTCATGCGCTATACGGCGGGAGCTTTCCAGTGCTTTTGTTACTTGAGATGTTATGGTATCACGTATTTCAAACAGTTCCGAAGCAGGAATTGAAGGATTAGTAAGCAAATGCGTATTAAGTTTTACTATATTAAGTTTAGAGCTTATTTCGTCATGCAGGTCCCGCGCTATACGTGTTCGTTCCTGCTCCTGTGTTTCTACCGTGGCATATATCAGTTCCTGCCTGTGCAGCAGTTCCAGGTTTTTCTTTTCCAGTTCCTTTTCAATTATCTTCTTTTTAGAAAAATAAAAGAACAGCAACAGGATAAGACTCATGAAAAACATGAGGAATATACCTGCAAGTATTACTGTCCCAATTGAGTTTTCCTGTAAAAGGTTTGTATCCATTCACGTAAAATTAATATTTGGTAAATGATGAATAATACTGCGTTCACCTTCCATATCAATATGCTGGTTCCTTCATCAAAATTAATAAGCGCTGTAGCTGTGGCAAATATGAGCGAACTGCTTATATAATATATCAGCATACCGGAAATAATATTGGCATACGCAATTTTTTTTGAAAGCAACTCATACAGGTATAATGCCGAGTATACAATCAATATAACCGTTGTAACCAAAAATCCTGTTGAATTAAACTGAAAATACAGATTAGGGTCAATTATATATTGCACTACCATACCCAATAAAACTACAAGTGTTATATACTTTATAAACCTCACTGCCTTGTGGCATATGCTGCCAAACAATTGGTGAAAGAAAACGCTTAACAATGTAAAATTTAAAAAAAGATAATAGGTTGACAAAAAATGGTTATTGATCTTATATATGGCGTAGATTTCCATGGCCAATTGTATTATAAGTATGCCCAACAGATAAAAAAAGAAAGTTTTACAGGTTTTACCATGCCTGGTAAAACCTGTAAAATACAGTATTGTATTAATAGATAAGAAAACCACCCCAATGGCTGACAGTACCTTTAATATATACATATTTCATTTATTTGGTATCGTTCAAGGGACTCGCAGGATCACAGCCCGGAGGGCATGGCCTTGTGAAATCATAAATCTCTCCCTGAAGCGGACTTTGTTCAGGCAGCATATCAACATAAATGTCTGTCTTCTCATCATATCTGGTACCTACAAGCATCAGTTTCTCTTCATCATTTTCATCAACCCCTATATATGCCCTTACCATATCAACATTCTCTTCTATTAATTGTGTAAGATCTTCAACCGGAATAAGAAAAGCATGCACCTCGTGGTGACTGTTATATGTCGATTCTTCTTTTCTCCACTTTTTTGCCCACTTGATTGCGGTTTCAAGGTCGATTGTGTTCACTTTTTCAGCCATAATTTAATTGTTAATTTTGATTATTTAATAATTGAATAAAATGTATCTCATTAGTAATTTACCCTACTAATATATATCAATTTAACCTTGTTTAACAACTTTTTTTAAGTAAATAACAAAAAAAAGGTGTTTTCATATAACACATTTATTTTTAAAAACAGGTATTTATACGTGATTTTTACTACCAACGCGTACTTAACTTTCCACAATCAAAATATTGCATAACAATCAATTATAAACAAAACCAATTTTATTAACTTTTAACGCTAAAATTATGGACGAGTATTTAGGAATCATTAAAATTTTTGCCGGAAACTTTGCACCAAAGGGGTGGCTTGACTGCAACGGTCAGCTACTGTCTATCTCACAAAACACTGCATTATTTTCTATTTTAGGTACAACCTATGGAGGAGACGGCATTACCACATTTGCACTTCCTGATTTAAGAAACAGGGTACCTGCCGGTATAAGCGCTACATTACCTGAGGGTGCTGTTGTAGGATCAGCTACAACAACAGCATTCGGCCAGGGCATACTAAGTGTTGCCAATATGCCTGCTCACACACACACAGCTGCTGCAACAATTAATGTTAACAATGAACCGGGCAGTGATACCAACCCAACAGGTAACTTTTTAGGAAGTTCGGGCCCTGCTACTGATAAAGAGTACAATAGTTCGCCTGCTACCGGAACCATGAATGTAGGGGCAGCAACTGTTACAATAGGCAGTACAGGAAATGGAGCTCCGTTTACAGTACAAACCAATGTAGACGTTATGCAGCCTACCTTGGCAATACGTTATATTATATGCACACAGGGTATTTATCCTTCAAGACCATAAGATAAAAAAGGCGGCCAGTAGGCCGCTTTTTTATTTTAATATGTAAATATATTTTTATTAAAAAAATAATAATATTCTTATATACATTAAAAAAAATTAACGTAAAAACAGATTTATATGAAACGAAAATTATTGTTATTATTTTTATTTGCCTTTCTCTATTTGTTACCAGCAACAGCTAATGCGCAAATAACAGCAACGGATAGCGGAGAATGCCTTCTCTCAGGAGATGAGTGGTATCAGGCCGGTACGGTTGCAGGGCATAATACCTATGAAACGTTATTAACATCTTCTTTTATATACACAAGGGTACAATGGAGTACTGCAAATAATCGCTGGGAAATTGTAGCAGATGTAAACGGAGATGGTAATTTTAATGATGTATTACATTATAATACCACGAATACATCTCCAAACCCACCTGCTTTAAGTGTAGGTACATGGTCTGCTACTCCTTTTGGTTGTGGCACATTAAACCAGTTTAGCGGTCCATATACTTCCACCACTCCACCTGCGCCATCCATAACAACGCAACCCGTTAACAGAACTGTTTGTAATGGTGGCAACACTACTTTTTCTGTTGTTGCTACAGGAGCAACTTCTTATCAATGGCAGGTAAATACAGGTAGTGGTTTTGGTAACATTAGTAACGGCGGCGTATATTCAAATGCAACAACCGCAACCCTTACCATAACAGGAGTAACCGGAGCAATGAACGGTTATCAATACCGCGCTGTTGTTACCGGAAGCTCATCTGTAAATTCAAATGCAGCTACATTAACCGTATCAAACATGACTG
>JBQGDS010000094.1:0-4419 GCA_052039185.1 Flavobacterium sp. | reverse complement strand
AGGTAAAGACTGCTCATTTTTTGATGAGTTTATTTTTACATACCGTAAAGCATTACAACGCAATAAAAAGTTTATTGAGCAGTTAAGCCTTGAAAACTTTACCAACAGTAAGGATACTATTTTTTACTCCCGCACAAGCTTTCCTTATCATACCGACCCACAACTGATAAAAAAATACATCCGTAAAAAAATGGCGTATGATGCCTTTGAAGATATTGCCAGGCTCAGCAAAAATAAAGATTCTCTGATACCTTTACTGCCTAAACTGCTACCAGCATCAAAAAATAAAATCACGGAGGCATACCTGTGCCGCGTAAACACATTACTTGACCCTACCGAAGGTTTTGAGCAAAGTTTTTATAACCTTTTCTTTTCAACTTTCTGTTCTTACTTTGACCCTCACTCCACTTATTTCAGCTATAATGACAAGGCTTCGTTCATGTCAACTATTGCAACGGAAAACTATTCGCTGGGACTATATGTAAGCCAGAATGAAAAGGAGCAGGTTATTATTGAAGAGATCATTCCCGGCGGCCCGGCCTACAAAACCCAAAAGATATCTAAAGGTGACCAGCTGCTAAAACTTGCGGCCAACGAAAAAGAATATGCTGTGAGCTGTGCCTCAATGGAAACAATAAATAACATTGTAATATCTGATACTTACCGTAATGTCGAGTTAACGTTACGCAAGCAGGATGGTACAGTATATTCCGTAAAGCTTGAAAAAGCCATTATGAAATCAGAAGACCATAGTGTATACAGCTTTGTTTTAGGTGATACTACTCCGGTAGGCTATATAAAAATACCTAGTTTTTACACTGCGCTTGATGGTAACACCAGTGGATGCGCTCAGGATGTAGCTGTTGAAATGGAAAAGCTGCGCAAGGAAGGTATAAAGTCCCTGATCATTGACCTTCAGTTTAACGGTGGCGGCTCAATGGAAGAGGTAATCCGGATGGCAACATTATTTATTGATTATGGCCCGCTCGCTATTATAAAAGGTACAGGCAAAACTCAGGAAATAATAACCGATAAGAATAAAGGCACGGTTTTTAACGGCCCTATTGTTGTTTTGGTTAACGGGTTTTCGGCCTCGGCAAGCGAGTTCTTTGCCGGAGTTATGCAGGATTATAATCGTGCCCTTATAGCAGGCAGCACAACAATGGGTAAAGCTACAATGCAAACCATATTACCGCTGGAAGACAGCAATAACGAATTTGTAAAAGTAACTATTAACAAATTTTACCGTATTACAGGCAAAAGCAGCCAATATACCGGTATTGTACCCGATGTAGTTATGCCATCGTTTTTTGACAAACTACTGCAAAGTGAAAGGACTTTGCCCAATGCGATGGAAAATGACAGGCTTCCGGTAGAACTAAAACATAAATCGCTACCTGATGACCAGCTTAAAAAAGCTGCTGAAATAAGCCGGAAACGTCTTGAAAGTGCGGAAGATTTCAAACTTATGCAATCAGTGAATAATGAACTACACAATTTACAGCGTACTGACAAGCCTGCACTGCCTATAACCTTTGAAAATGTTTTTAAAGACGTGCATAGCATGGATAAAATTTGGAAAAAGATAAACTACGCGCTGGACAAGGAACAGGATATTAAAATAAAAAACACAGCAACACTTACAGAGGTTATTGCTGATGATGAATTTTTAACCAGCATAAACGAGCAAAAGCTGAAATCACTGAAAACTGATGCTTGTATTGCCGAGGCATACCGCATAGCTATTGACCTTTATAACCTTCGGGTAAGTAAACTTGTAGTATCATCAAATTAGTTTTTGCAAAAACAACGAATAAGTTTATTTTTGTGCTGCTAATAAATCAATTATGGGAAGAGCGTTCGAATTTAGAAAAGCCAGGAAAATGAAACGTTGGTCAGCCATGGCTAAAACGTTTACAAGGATAGGAAAAGATATTGTAATGGCCGTAAAAGAAGGCGGCCCAAACCCTGAAACCAACTCAAGGCTAAGGGCTGTGATGCAAAATGCCAAATCGGCAAACATGCCAAAAGATAATGTTGAAAGGGCAATAAAAAAGGCATCGGATAAAGATACTGCCAACTTTAAGGAGGTACTTTTTGAAGGGTATGCACCTCACGGCATCGCAATACTTATTGAAACAGCAACCGATAATAACAATCGTACTGTAGCTAACATCCGCAGCTATTTTAATAAATGTAACGGTGCGCTGGGTACTCAGGGCTCGGTAGAATTTATGTTTGACCATACCTGTAATTTCCGTATTCCTGCCGAAGGACAGGATGTTGAAGAGCTTGAACTTGAAATGATAGATTTCGGTGTTGAAGAAATTTTTGCTGATGAAGACGGTATTGTAATGTATGCCCCTTTTGAAAGCTTTGGTGCTATCCAGAAAGAACTGGAAAACCGCAGTATTGAGATTCTGTCATCAGGCTTCGAAAGAATACCGCAGGTAACTAAAGAATTAAAACCTGAGCAGGTTGCCGATGTAGAAAAACTTCTTGAAAAAATAGAGGAAGATGATGACGTGATGAACGTATATCATACCATGCAGGAATAATTTTTATTATTTCAAATATAACTTTAAGCGCTTGTTTTACAGGCGCTTTTTTATTTTCATATCTTCGGCGGTATAAAAAAATTAAAGTTTTATTTACTAAACTGTAACATCTTAAAAACGGTGCAGTCATTATATCAAACCAGTTAACCAACTTGGAACACGCAAAGGACATAAATAACCTTGTAGACCTCTGCAGGCAAGGCAGCCGCAATGCACAGTTTGCGCTTTATAACACGTATTATAAAGCCATGTATAATACTGCACTGCGTATTGTGAAAGACAGCCACTGGGCAGAGGATATAATGCAGGAATCGTTCCTGAAGGCTTTTACAAAGATTGATTCTTTTAAGGGTGAGGTTTCATTTGGTGCATGGTTAAAAAAAATTGTGGTAAACCACAGCCTGGATAATTACAAGAAAATAAACAAGGTAGCGCTTGACCCGCTTGACAATGTACTGTATAAAGTGGAAGATGCTGCCGGGAATAATGAAGCTGAGATTGATTTTCAGCAGATGCAGATACAGCAGGTAATGGTTGCACTGCAATCGCTGAAGGAAAATTATAGGATCATACTTACCCTACTGTTCATTGAAGGATATGACCAGGAGGAGATATGCGAAATTTTACAGATTAATCCCGGCAATTGCCGTACAACCATCAGCAGGGCAAAAGAAAGCCTGCTGAATAAATTAAAAAGTTATGGACACCAATAACATTGACAACCTGTTTTCAAAATTTCAGGGGCAGTGGGATATTGAGGAACCTGCCAATGGCCATCAGGATCGTTTCCTTGACAGGCTGGAACACGGCAGGAACAAAAAACAGGGATTCAGGTTTTATTTTCCTGTTGCCGCGGTAATATTAGTATTGCTTGGGTTGTTTATAAACTACAATCCGCAGCCTACCAACCAGGAGGCTCTTGCAAAAGTATCGCCAAAAGTAAGGGAAACACAGGTTTACTTTGCTGCCATCATTAAAAAGGAAATGGCTAAAATAGAAAAGGAAAACAGCCCTGAAACCAAACAAATGGTAAAAGATGCGCTGATAAAAATGGATGAGCTTGAAAAAGATTATGACAAGCTTACCCGGGAATTAATTAAAAAAGGAGAAAACAAGCAGCTAATCCATGCTATGATAACCAATCTGCAGACAAGGATATCATTCCTGGAAGATGTACTTACAAGAATTGAAAACACTAAAAAACTTAAAGAACAATACAATGGCATCAGTCAAGTTTAATTACCTGCTCATTCTGTTCGTGCTTCCGTCACTAATGTACGGAGGTGAGATTAGCGGAAAATATAAAAAAGAGAGAACTATAAGCAAATCCTATTCTGTAAGCAGTACATGCGTGCTGGATGTTAATAACCGCTACGGCAACGTATTTGTTACAACATGGGACCAAAACACTACCGAAATTGATGTGCTCATCCGTGTGGGCGGAGATAATGAAAAACAGGTTACGGCACGCTTCAACTCTATTGATGTTGCCTTTACAGCTACTAACCTGCTCGTATCGGCAGTTACTAAAATAGGTAATATGTATTCCCGTGGTAACATCAGCATGGAGATAAACTATACAGTAAAAATCCCAAAAAAAGGGCTCGTAAAAATCAATAATGAATATGGCAGCATTAAAGCCGGAAAAATATATGGTAAAGCGGATATAAAATGCCAGTATGGCGATATAAATATTGAAGAGTTGCATGCCGATAACAACAGCCTTAAAATGGAATATTGCGGCAATGCACGTATTAATTATATGCGTTCGGGTTATGTAGATGCACAGTACTCACAATTCAACTGCAGCAAGGTAAACAAGCTTAGTCTTAAAGGGCAGTACACAGGCATCTATATTAAT
>JBQGDS010000093.1:0-7086 GCA_052039185.1 Flavobacterium sp. | reverse complement strand
TTTGAAACAGGATCTCTTTTTCCAATAACTTCTCGGCGATCTTGACCAGACCATCTTGTTTATCAACCAACAACTGTTTCGTTCGCTCATAGACTGCAGAAATCAATATCCGCACTTCTTCGTCGATAAGTTCAGCTGTTTGGTCTGAATAGGGCTTTTGAAACTGCGAATCTCCAGAGCTATCGCGAAAAGACACGTTACCGACCTTGTCGTTCATCCCATAAACAGCTGTCATGGCATAGGCCAGCTTGGTGATCCGTTCCAAGTCGTTCTGCGCACCTGTACTGATCCGTCCAAACGTGATATCTTCGGCCACCCGACCGCCCATAGTCATACACATGCTATCCAACAATTGTTCTGTAGTATACAAAAACTGCTCTTTAGGAAGATATTGTGCATAGCCCAAAGCGGCAACGCCACGCGGCACGATAGAGACTTTTACCAATGGATCAGCATACTCTAAGAACCAACCTGCAATCGCATGCCCGGCCTCATGGTAGGCAACAATTTTTTTCTCATCTGGTGATATGATTTTATTCTTTTTCTCAAGCCCTCCAATCACACGGTCTACCGCATCTTGGAAATCCTGCATATCTATGGCAGTTTTGTTTTTCCGTGCAGCAATAAGTGCGGCTTCGTTACATACATTGGCAATGTCAGCACCGGAGAAGCCCGGAGTTTGTTTAGCCAGGAAGTCAGTATCAAGGTCTTCCGATTTTTTAAGCGGCTTAAGGTGAACCTCAAATATTTCCTTACGCTCACGGATGTCCGGAAGGTCAACATATATCTGCCTGTCAAAACGCCCTGCTCGCATAAGCGCTTTATCAAGAACATCGGCGCGGTTGGTAGCAGCAAGTACAATCACATTAGTATTAGTGCCAAAACCATCCATCTCGGTAAGTAGCTGGTTAAGGGTATTCTCACGTTCATCATTTGATCCTGAGAAGTTATTTTTACCACGGGCACGGCCTACAGCATCAATTTCATCGATAAATATTATTGCCGGAGATTTCTCCTTAGCCTGCTTGAACAGGTCGCGCACTCTTGAAGCACCCACACCTACAAACATCTCTACAAAATCAGAACCTGACAGTGAGAAGAAAGGTACTTTAGCTTCACCGGCAACAGCTTTGGCAAGTAATGTTTTACCGGTTCCCGGAGGGCCTACAAGTAATGCGCCCTTAGGAATTTTACCACCTATACTGGTATACTTTTCAGGATTTTTAAGGAATTCTACAATTTCCTGTATTTCTTCCTTAGCGCCCTCAAGGCCTGCAACATCTTTAAATGTTACTTTGATATCATTCTTTTCATCAAATAGTTTTGCTTTAGATTTTCCTATGTTGAAAATCTGTCCGCCACCGCCACCGGCTCCACCGCCTGCCATCCTGCGCATCATGAAAATCCATAACGCCACTATGATAAGGATAGGAAGAAGTGTAAGGAACAATTCGCCCCAGTTGCTTTCACTTTCGGCAGAATATTCGGCAAGTTTCCCTGCCCTGTTAGCTTCATCCAGCTTTTGGACGAATAGTTCATTCTTATCGCCAATTATCAAGGTGTAATGAGGGCCTTTATTCGGCTTGCCCAGCATGTCTTCCTTAACATTTTCGTGTACTTTTTCTTTTAGCGCTTCCGGTTTAAGGTATACCTCGGCAGTATTTTTACTATAAGTAACTTTACTTACATCGCCTTTGTCAAGGTACGTATAGAATTTTGAAAGTGATGTAGGCTTAGGATCATTCCAGGTAGAACCTCCAAAAAGGAAATTAATAGCAAGGAATATAAGCAGTATACCGCCATATATGAGCCACGGGCTTACTTTAACTCTGTTTGGTTTATTATCTTTTGACATGAAAAATCAGGTTGTTTTTTTAGTAGTTGCTTCCTATTGAAGTGATTTTGGCATCGCCCCAAAGGCTTTCGATGTTGTAGTATTCACGGATATGTTTTTGGAAAACATGAACTACAATGTTTACATAGTCCATAAGTACCCACTCACCATTTTCAGTACCTTCTACGTGCCAAGGCTTATCTTTTAATTCTTTTGAAACAACTTTTTGTACGGAGTGAACAATAGCGTTCACTTGTGTATTGGAAGTACCGTTGCAAATTATAAAATAATCACACACGGTGTTATCTAGTGCCCTTAAATCAAGAATATCTATATCATTCCCTTTTACTTCTTCAATTCCTTTTATGATTGTTGCCAGAAGCTCATCATTGTTTATATTCTTTTTCGCCATTTAAAATATTAGTTATTACGCAAAGTTATCATTTTTTGTATTTACTTTTGAACCTTAACACAAGATTAAAAGCAGAATACTTACATAATTTTTAATGAATATCATCAAACTCAGTGCCATTGGTTCAACTAATGACTATTTAAAGTCATTATCTTCAGCACAGTATACAGAGAACTTTACTATTGTATGTGCAGATAATCAAACTGAAGGCAAAGGGCAGATGGGTGCACAATGGAACGTTGAGCCTGCTAAAAACCTTACGTTTAGTATTTTAGTTAAAGATTTGTTACTTGAGATTAATGAGATATTTAATCTTAACGCAGCAACTGCAGTAAGTATTGCCGAAGCCTTATCAGCCCATCATATTTCTGATATTTGTATTAAATGGCCTAACGACATTTTGGCAGGAAACAAAAAAATAGGTGGCGTACTTATAGAGAACAGCATTAAAAATAATGGTGAGATATTTTCGATAGTAGGTATAGGGATTAACGTAAACCAAAAAGATTTTACGGGACTGCCTAAGGCATCGTCGCTTTTAGAAATTACCGGCCGCGAACATGACAGGGAGGAGCTGATGATTGCAATTACAAATAAACTGAGACGTAATGTAAGTGCATTGCTAAATAAAGATGCTGACGCTATATGGAAAAAGTACCATAGCCGCCTTTACAAAAAAGATGTCCCTATGCCGTTTGAAGCCAACGGGAAAAGGTTTATGGGTATAATAAAAAAGGTTACCCGCAAAGGTAACCTTGAAATTTTGCTGGAAGATGACAGTATTGCCAGCTATGGTATAAAGCAAATACAATTGCTTTATTAGTTATAGTTATCAATCACAGTTTTCAGTTTGCCTTAGTTTATCGAAGGCTATTCCAATTGACTGAAAACTGCGACTGTTCATTGAATACTAATCTTCTTCTTCATCATAAAACTCATCATCGCCTTCTTCATCAAAATCATTGATAAGGAAATCAATAACCAGTTCTACAGTATCGCCGTTTTCGTTAAGGCCCCAATAGGCAGGGTAGTACCCGTCACCCCAGCCTGAAGCAAACATTATTACGTTATTGTCTGATTCTTTATCAGGATGGTGATCGTTCCAGTCACCCAGAGAGCGCGAGAACTGGTTTGTGCCGGAATATTGGGTGAACTCTTCAGCAAGCACATCATCATAATAATTCGCTTCAGGATTTCTTTCCTGGAGCTCGTTTATTTTTACTACCAGCTGCTCGTTAGTTTCTGCATCCAGGAAGGCTGCAAGGCCTGATTCTACCGGGAAACCGTAAAACTCATCTTCACCCAGTTCAGTAAGTTCATCATGGGTAAGGTCTTCTGTCACGGCAAGTATCCATTTTTTTGCTTCTTCCGGGCGGAATTTTATTTTAGCATAAGCCACACGGTGATGATGCTCATCAATTTGGGCCATGTATATAAACACAGGATATTTATCAGGCTCTACTGTACGGGCAAATGGTTGCTGAGCATCGGTAAAGAATGGATCGGCTGCTATGATTTTTCCTGTCGGCAGGTTTACATCGCCAATGTGTATTTCTACAAGTTCATTATTGGTAATATCGCCTTCAAGATCGTAGTAGATCTCATAGTCTTTCAGGTTTTTCATAATTGCTGTTTTTAGGTTATTAAAGGTACTTAAATTTTTTTGCGCTAAGTGCAATTATCAATTTTTTAACCTGTGTTATAAGAATTTCGGGCTGAAGTAGTCGTACTGACTGGTTATCAGCTTTGTTTTAATGCTGTCGCTACTTAACGTTATAATGCGGTAACCGAACGAAGCCACATTAATATCAATTACAGGCGAGCTTTTCTTTACCTGAAAGGAAACTGCAGGGGTAATATATTGTGTTATTTTGCCCACAGTGCGTTTATCGGGCATGTGGTAATGCCCGCAGAAAACGGTTACATCCTGCTTGCACAGTTGTAATATATCATTTACCCGGTCACGGTTTACCAACGGATATATAGTATCCATGCCTGTTTCAAAACCCAACACAGGGTGGTGGATAAAAACGACTACTTTTTTAAGTGTGGTAGCTTCGGCTTCCAGCCATTGCAGTTGATTTTCGCTTATTGCTGATGATGACGAATCCATGTAAATGTACTTGTATACATCATCTTCAAGGGTATAATATAATTCTTTTTCAGAGGCCGGTTTTGTGGTATGGTAGTGCAGTAACGCCTTGTTTAAATTATCATGGTTGCCTAGCACAATTTTATATCCGGGTTTGTATTGTTCCAGTTTATTGAATACCCATTGGTAAGTACCCTCAATACCAATATCTCCTGTAAAAACAATTTCGTCAATGGCATTATCGGCTATGTGTTCCAGTATTGCTTCCAGGTTTTGACGCGGATTGATGCCCCTTTTAAGCGCGGTAGGATCATCAATATGCGTGTCGGTTATGTGGGCAATACGCTTCAGCATGTAGTAAATATAAAAAATAAAAGCCTTTTAGCATAACTAAAAGGCTTAAAAAGCAGTATTTATATTCTTACAGCTTGTGCATGTTGTTAGCCAGCGTTTCAATAAATTTAGTGATGGGGCCTTTAACCATCATGGCCATCATAGCATTAAACTCCCCGTCAAACTTCAGCTGTACTTCGCTTGAATTGTCTGATACAGAATTGATATTTCCTGTAAGTGTAAAAGGCAGCTTATCGCTGGCAGCGCCAAGTATAACCTGGTTAGGGCCGTTCTTTTCTTTTATCTTCAGCTTGATCTCCGGCATACCCTTAAGTGCAAAGATGAATGATTCATCGCCTGTAACTTCAAACTTTGCAATGTTGTCAGGCATGAGTTTTTCAAAATTCTGCACGTTGCTTAATGCATCAAAAATATATTGAGCCGGTTTTTCTACGGTAACTTTTGGACTTTCTAAGTTCATGGTGTTATTCAGATTTATTGTTCAGATTTCAGATTTGCCCGAAATCGTATGTTTATTATTGATTCCACGTTGAAGGGCTTTTACGCCATTCTTTCAGTGTTTCCTGCTCTTCTTCGGTAATGTATTGTTTGGCTACTGCAAGCTCTAACAGCGTATTATAATCACCAAGCGTATGCAGGTCTACATTAGCATTTTTAAAATTCTCAACCGAAACATCAAAGCCATAGGTAAATATTGCAACCATGCCTTTTACATTAGCTCCCGCTGCCTTTAATGCTTCTACAGCAAGCAGGCTACTGTTACCGGTACTTATAAGGTCTTCAACTACCACCACATTCTGGCCTTTTTGCAAAAAGCCTTCCACCTGGTTTTGGCGGCCGTGTTTTTTAGGCTCGGGGCGTACATATACAAATGGAAGCCCCATATATTCGGCAACCAGCATACCAATGCCAATAGCGCCTGTAGCTACACCGGCAATAACATCGGGCTTACCAAACTGCTTTTCGATATGCTTGGAAAACTCTTCACGAATGTAGTTTCTTATCGGTGGAAATGAAAGGGTTATGCGGTTATCGCAGTAAATAGGCGATTTCCAGCCCGATGCCCATGTAAAAGGATTTTTGGGATTTAATTTAATTGCGTTTATTTGTAAAAGCAATTCGGCTGTTTTTTTAGCTGTGTCTGTATTGAAAATCATACTACAAATGTATAAAGTTTTTGTAAACGATAAACCGCTTTTTTTGACAAATCAGGTTGAAAAGGAAACCGATTTCCAGATGTTTCTTTTAGAAACGGTTGACTTTGAACAACTGATAAAAAAGATGTTCAACAACAAGATACAAAAGGCATCTTTATATCATCCTGACGAGAAGGAAACCCTTAAAAAACTCAAGGAAAAAATACCTGTAGTTAAAGCAGGAGGCGGATTGGTATATAATAAAAAAGGGGAAGTGCTTTTTATTTTCCGTAACGGGAAATGGGACCTGCCGAAGGGCGGTATTGAAAAAGGTGAGGAAATAGAAGACACCGCCATGCGTGAAGTAGAGGAGGAGACAGGCGTAAGCGGACTTAAAATAACGCAGAAGCTACAAAAAACTTATCATGTTTTTAAACGAAACGGACAGTACAAGCTAAAAGTAACACACTGGTTCGAGATGAAAACCAATTATGACGGCATACTTACAGGCCAGGCTAACGAAGGTATTGAAAAGGTAGCATGGCTTGGCCCTGATGAAATAAAAGAGGCGCTTAAAAATTCGTATGAGAATATAAAGCTGCTGTTTGAAACTGTAGAGGCCTATAAATGAGAAATCCATAACGTATATCATTACGGATTTCAATAATAATTTACTTTACCCTAACCGAATCAGGAACTAAAATAGTATAGTCGCCGCCATGCCTTAATACATCGCGTACAATACTGCTGCTTATGTAAGACGTGCGTGCTGCTGTAAGCAGGAACACCGTTTCAATTTGTGACAGTTCGCGGTTAGTATGCGCAATTGCTTTTTCAAATTCAAAGTCGGCTGGGTTACGAAGGCCACGAAGTATAAATTGAGCGCCTAATTTTTTACAAAGGTCTATGGTAAGACCCTGATAGGTAACTACCTCAATTTTAGGTTCATCTTTAAAAGCCTCTTCAATAAAGCGTTTGCGCTCCTCTAGTGGGAACATATATTTTTTCTCGGCATTAACGCCTATGGCTACAACTATTTTATCAAAAAGCCCCACGCCACGTTTTATAATATCATAATGCCCAAGTGTAATAGGGTCAAACGAACCGGGAAATACTGCGATTTTTTCCATGATTATTTTAGTTCAAGGCATGCGAATTCTGAATATTGACCGGATGTAATAAACTCTTTAATGGTTTCGTATTTGGCCATAAGTATTTCTGCAAGAATGTCAGTAGATGTATTGCCAAATCGCAACCA
>JBQGDS010000092.1:0-6136 GCA_052039185.1 Flavobacterium sp. | reverse complement strand
CAAAAATTCCCATTACACGTACAGTGATAAAACCACCAAACAATGCTAACACCAGCCAGGGCAGTCGTGCCTTGGTAAGGTCTAAAATGCTGTCATCGGCCTCAACATCCTGAGATATACCCGCAGCAAGCTGGTAATCTTTTTCGGCTTCATCCTTTATAACGTCAACAATATCGTCAATGGTAATGCGGCCTACAAGGCGACCTAACTCGTCTACAACAGGTATAGCTTCAAGGTCATACTTCTGCATTATACGTGCCACCTCAACATCCGGTGTATTCACTTTTACAAAGTCAACCTTTTTGATATATATATCCCCAATTGGTGTTTTGGTAGATGTAGTAAGAAGGTCTTTCAGCGAAAGGCGTCCTTTCAGCCTGTCTTCATCATCTACAACATATATTGAGTGTACACGTTGCACGTTTTCGGCCTGAATGCGCATTTCCTTAACACAGGTAAGTACATTCCAGTTCTCGTTTACCTTAACAAGTTCCTTTGCCATAAGCCCGCCCGCAGTATCTTCATCATAACGCAGCAGGTCAACAATATCTTTTGCGTGTTCGGCATCAATAAGCTCAAGGATTACCTCCTCCTGCTTATCCTCCGGAAGTTCGGCAATAATATCAGCAGCATCGTCGGTACTTAGCTCATCCAGCTCCTCAGCAATTTCTTTTGCCGAAAGGTTTTTCAGGATGCCTTCACGCACCTCTTCGTCAAGCTCAAGGAGTATTTCGGCGGTTTTCTCGCTGTCAAGAATATGGAAAAGATAGCTGGCTTCTTTGCTGTCCAGCTCTTCCATAATCTCTGCAATATCAGCATAATGGACATCCTGAAGAAGTTCCTGAAGCTGTACTTCATTATTCTCTTCAATATAACGCTCTATCTGAGCAATGAAATCCCTGCTGATTTTAAACTCCATTGGCGGCTATTTTTTTTGTAAGTTCAATGAATTCCTCGGTTGAGAGCTGTTCCGGACGGAGGTCAAAGATACTATCTTCCTTTAAATTATCCGATAGCCCGAATGTTTTTAAACTGTTACGTAACGTTTTCCGGCGTTGGTTAAAAGCCGTTTTTACCACATTGAAAAAGAGCCTTTCATCACACGGCAAGTGGTAATTTTCTTTCCTGATAAGCCTGAGCACTCCTGATTTTACTTTTGGTGGCGGGTTAAAAACATGCTCCGGAACAGTGAAAAGATATTCCGCATCATAAAAAGCCTGCACCAGCACCGAAAGGATACCATAGGTTTTACTGCCTTTTTTTTCGCAGATGCGCTCAGCCACTTCCTTTTGGAACATCCCGGAAAATTCAGGTATGCGGTCACGAAGTTCCAGTGTACGGAAAACTATTTGCGATGAAATATTGTATGGGAAATTCCCGATGATAGCAAAAGGCTCATCGGCAAATGACTTAGTTATATTATAGCGAAGGAAATCTTCTGATAGTATTTTGCCGTGCAGTTTTGGATAATGGGCATTTAAATATTCTACCGATTCAGTATCAATCTCAATTACCCAGGTTTCAACCGGCTTATCAAGGAGGTACTTGGTAAGCACGCCCATGCCCGGACCAATTTCCAGTACTTTGTTGTAACCATTCAGGGTCAGGGTATCTGCAATATCTTTGGCTATGCCTTCATCTTTCAGGAAATGCTGCCCAAGGTGTTTTTTGGCTTTTACTTTATCCATTTTGTAAAGGCGTATAAATTATAGCAAAATGCTATACGATTAAAATTCTTTTAATAGTTCCAGCTCTGTACGGAAAGCCAGCATTTTATCGCCAAAACGCTTTATGCCTTCCTGGCGCAGTGCCGGCGCATGCTCCTGGTAATACTCACGCAGCTTCTGCTGGTCTTCGGCATAGTACTGTACCGAATAGGTATTGCCTGTTTCTTCAACTACCATAACCTTTACGAAATTGGCCTTTATGAACTTTCCGGTTTGCATTACCTGTGGTATATGTTCTTCTGTCATCCATTGCAGCCACTGCCCGTGCACGCTGTCATCTATATTTATGGTTACGTTATAAATTATCATAGCTTACTATTTTTGTTTTTGGATAAGGTTATGCCTTGACAGAATCACCTCTCAGCTGCCTGAACTGTTTTCGCGCCTCAATGAAATAAATACTGTCTTCATGATTAAACAGCATTTTTTCATACAGTGGTTTGGCTTTTTCAGGATCATTCAGCTTTTTGTTGTAAATCTCAGCCGAATAAAACAGGGCCTCATCAATGTAAATCCCTTCAGCGTGCTTTTCAATTATCTGCTGATAGTATTGTAATGCCAGGTCATACTGCCCGATCCCTTCATATATCCTGCCAACGCGAAGCAGGGTTACATCCTGTATGCTTCCTGTTTTGTCATTAGCCAGTATATCTTTAAACCCTGCAAGGGCATCCTGCTTTTTATTTTGGTACAGTTTAAAATCGGCCTTCGCGAATTTTTTAAGCGCTGTTTGCGTACTGTCTTCCACTGTATTGTCAGTTATCAAAAGGAAAATCTCCAGCGCATCATTAGCTATTAATTGCGACACCGATGATTTAAGCACCTTAAACTGCTTTTCTGCCCATGCAAAATCACCTTTAAAATAACTTGCTTTTGCCATTTTAAGGCTGGCCTCATGCCCTACCGCATCATTCTTAAGCTCTTCTTCTACCTGGGCATAATAAATTATCGCCTGGTTGAATTTCTCGTCCAGCAGCAGTATGTCCGAAAGTTCCATTTTCACTTCGGCTGTCTGGTATTTATTAAGCTGCAGCTCCAAAGCTTTGTTCAGTATTTCCGTTCCGCGTTTTGTATTTTTCAGGTAAAAAGCTTCAAAATGTGCCAGCTGCATTTGCAGTTCCAGTGTATAAGGTGTTATACCGTATTGCTGTAATAACGCTTCCAGGCGTTGTTTTAAAGCCGGATAATCCTTTTCCTGTGCGCGGTGAATATCTATATCAAGCAGATAGTGATGCGCCTGAATTTGTACTTGTGTATCCTGTGTGTTTTGCAGCACAAAAGTAAATATCTCCTTGGCCGTATCATCTTCGCCTTCAACAAAAGCAAAATGTGCAAGGTTTACAATATTCGGGAAGGTTTCGGGATTTCTTTTGTATATCGCTTTTTCCTGCAAAAAAGCCTTTCCATATTCTTTCTGCTGCACAAAATACCAGCTAAGGAACTGGTTCCAGAAAATTTCCTGCGTTTTCTGCACGTTAACCAAAAGTGCCTTGCGTAGTGCGGTATTAAAAGTTTCCGGCGATTCCTCGTTCATGAAACGGCTCAGCTGGTTTTGTACAACTGCGAGGTTAGGCTGGTTATTGAACGCGTACGATAGCAGCTTTTCAATCATAAGATCCATATTACCCATTTGCCCCTGGAGCAGCGCCAATTGGTAATCAAAATTCATGCTCTTGTTTGTGGCCTGTGCAATCTCGTATGTTTTTATTGCCTGCTCAACTAATACCTTCTGCTCAAAAGCATTGGCAACCATATAAACATTCCCGGGATTTTGCCCTACGGCATCAATGGCAACCTTATAATTTTTTTCCGCCTTGGCCATATCTTTCTTCAGCTGGTAATTGTAACCCAGCTCAACATACAACATAGGCTGCTGCACTTTTTCCAGCTTTTCCAAAAGGTATTTTTCCGATTTGTCATATTGCTGCATTTGCTGGTAGCACGCTGCAATACGCTGCATGTAGTACGTGTTGGTCTGTGCTTTTTTGTCAAGATCCTGATATATCAGCAAAGCCTTTTCAAACTCACCTTTCTCAAAATAGTTTTGCGCCAGCTGCTCGTTTTGTGAAAAAACGGCTACCGATAGAAGCAAAACCAATATGGAGAGAATTTTTTTCATAGTAAATTTGGGAACACAGATTAACAGACCGGACAGATCCGCACTGATTTCAGATAACGTTACATTGCTAAATTTAGCATATCATCTGTGATTATCCGTTTAATCTGTGTTGCCTTCTAAACAAATTTACTAATTTATAATATCAAATCCGGTATATGGTCGTAAAACTTCCGGCACCACAATACCCTCCGGTGTCTGGTAATTTTCAAGTATTCCGGCAAGTACCCTTGGCAATGCCAGCGATGAACCATTAAGGGTGTGCGCAAGGTGGTTCTTACCATCCTTATCACGGAAACGCAGCTTAAGGCGGTTACTCTGGAAAGTCTCGAAGTTAGACACCGAGCTTATTTCCAGCCAGCGGTCCTGAGCAGTTGAGAACACTTCAAAATCGTATGTAAGTGCTGAGGCAAAGCCCATATCGCCACCGCAAAGGCGCAATATCCTGTAGGGCAGCTTCAGTTCCTGAAGCAGGGTTTTTACATGCTCCACCATTCCGTCAAGCGCTGCATAGGAATTATCAGGATGCTCTACACGAACAATCTCCACTTTATCGAACTGATGCAGGCGGTTCAGCCCGCGAACGTGTGCACCATATGAGCCTGCTTCCCTACGGAAACAAGGCGTATAACCCGTACATAATACAGGAAGGTCTTTCTCTTCAATAATCACATCACGGAACATGTTAGTCACCGGAACCTCTGCCGTAGGGATAAGATAAAGATCATCTACACCTACGTGGTACATCTGGCCTTCCTTATCAGGAAGCTGCCCTGTTCCGTAGCCTGACGCTTCGTTTACCAAATGCGGCACCTGGTATTCCTGATAGCCTGCTTCAGTATTTTTATCAAGAAAATAAGTTATAAGCGCCCTTTGCAGCCTTGCCCCTTTACCCTTGTATACAGGAAAACCTGCACCGGTAATTTTAACGCCAAGCTCAAAATCTATAATGTCGTATTTTTTAGCCAGTTCCCAGTGTGGCAATGCTTCGCCATGCAATTCAGGAATAGTGCCCTCTTCAAAAACAGTAATGTTATCATCAGCAGATTTTCCTTCAGGAACTATATCAGCCGGTGTATTCGGCAGCTTATAAAGCGCCTGTGTAAGCTCTTCCGAAACAGTGTTAAGTGTTTCGTTTAAGTCTTTACTTTTATCTTTATACTGGGTTGTTTTCTCTTTTAGAATGGCGGCTTTAGCTTTTTCTCCGGCTTTCATCAGCTCACCAATATCGCGGGACAGCTTGTTGGATTCCATCAAAACAGTGTCAAGCTCTACCTGTGTTGCCCTCCTTTTCTCGTCAAGAGCAATCACTTCGTCTATCAGCGGAGTGGCATCTAAATTACGTTTTGCCAGTGCCGCAATCACTTTTTCTCTGTTTTCTCTGATAAATGCTGTCTGTAACATGGTTATAATTTTATAAGGAGAGCAAATTTAATGATTTGTTTGAATAAACCGTCTGCCTTACTAAAGTTTCAGGTGTTTCATCTTTAACTTTTAGCGGTTGTAAAAACCAACCCTTTTCTCACTACATTTGAAAAATTTTTACAGTTTTTATGAAAAACATCTTACTTAGCCTTAGCCTGTTACTATCATTAAACAGTTTTTGCCAAAAGCAGGGCAATACTGATTTTGCCTATCTTGTGGAAGCCGAAAGGAAGTCGGCGGCAAACATTCACCGCTTTACAGCCAATGTAAATACCGGCAATTATGATGTGCAGCAGCAAACACTTAATGTAACCGTAAACCCTGCCGTACAGTTTATAAGCGGTAGTGTTACCACCACCTATATTGCCAAGCAAACCATGACAACGCTAACGTTTGACCTTGCGCGACAGCTTACGGTATCATCAGTTACTTCAAATAACAACAGCCTTAACTTTACGCAAAACAATAATGATGAACTGGTAATTACGCTTCCCGGCGCACAGGCAGCCGGAACACAGGGAACTGTAACCGTGACTTATTCGGGCGCACCACCTACAGCGCAGGAGGCATTTGTAACATCAACCCATAACGGCACACCGATTTTATGGACATTATCTGAACCGTATGGAGCGAAAGACTGGTGGCCGTGCAAGCAGGACCTGAATGATAAAATTACAGGACTTGATGTTTATATAACCGCGCCATCTCAATATGTGAGCGTTGCCAACGGCTTACAGGTAGGTGTGGTTACTAACCCTAACAATACAAAGACTACCCACTTTCACCACAGTTATGCCATACCTGCCTACTTAGTGGCCATAGCCGTGACTAACTATACAATATACAATCAAACGGCTGGCACAGCACC
>JBQGDS010000091.1:0-13310 GCA_052039185.1 Flavobacterium sp. | reverse complement strand
GTTTGTGCAGGTAATTATCTGCCTCGTTAGAATTAGATACTGACGCATAACGGTTAGGGTCGGTACCGGAAACATCATATTTGGAAAAGTTTCGTTTAGACGATGTGGCGCTGTTACTTTCGGTAGCAGCTGCCTGGTTTTTATTTGGTTCCATAATTAAGTTTGTTTACGATTGATTTTGTATCATAAAGCTACTTAATAAATGGCTGAGGGACTTTTAATTAAGTGGTAAATATATCTTAACGAAGGGTTAAAACAAAAAAGGACGGTAAAACTACCGTCCCTCTCAAGGTATTTAAATACTAACTTAAACTAGTTCTTGATTACTTTTTGCGTACCTGTGCTTCCGTCAGCCATTTCAATGGTAAGGATGTAAGCACCTGCAGGCAGTCCCGATACATTTATGGTATTGGTAGTATATGTTCCTGCAAGCTGGCCTGTAAGCGTATATAGCTTAGCCGCTTTAATTTCGGCATTTGTACTTATATTCAGCACATCACTAACTGGGTTAGGGTAAATAGTAAATGTCTTTTTGGCAAAGTTATCTGTACTGGCCGTAGGCCCTGCTATCTTAAAGTTGTCAAATGAAAGGTCAAAATCTCCTTCAGTGCGGGTTGCATTAATTTTAATCTTTACAACGTCCCCTTCATAATCGGCTAAAGAGAATGTTTTGCTGATATAAGAGCCGTTTCCTTCTTCATTATCTACAGTTTCAAGTGTTACCCATGAAGTTCCGAAATCTGTTGATACCTGTATTTCAAATCTTCCCCATGTTTCTAAAGGATCATATAAAGGATCGTAATCAGATTGCTTATAATCAAAGCTCAGTTCGGCTTCAGCAGGTAATGGCCCAACATTTACGGTTGAGAAGTTACCTGTAGCATTTGAACCCGAATATAGGTTTTTGTATATATTGTTTCCTGCATTACCCGACGCTCCCCTTGAAGTACCTATCTGCCATCCTGATGTTGTCCATCCGGCAGGAGTAGAAGTAGTTGTAAAACCTTCGGTCCATGGCACAGACATTACAAGCTTGGTGGTAAAGCTGGCAACACTGCGGCCCCATGCACTTTTATCAGTATCACTACATACGCTTCTTACAAACACATAGTAAGTAGTATTGGTAGTAAGGCCTTCTGCGCTTACTATAGTGTTAGTTGCTATTTCAACTTCGGCATCTGCTGCCGGAGGAGTAGCTACTGTGCTTATATAGTATTCATAACCTTCAGCCGGGGCTGTTCCTGCAGGATCAAACTGCCAGCTTATGGTAGCGCTGTTATGCACTATATCTTCAGCAATAATGTTTAGCGGTGTAAGGCATGTAGGTATAGCTTCCCACACTACGTCATCAATATAGGCATAGGTGCTGTTAGAGCTGCCTGCTTTCCTGAAACCTATAAACTGGTCGGTGCCCACATAGTCAGAAAAATCAACTGTATAATATACATATTCGGTCGTAAGGTTTATTGATGCGGTAATTGGCGTGAAAACAGCAGTAGTCGAATTATTGGTTAGTGTACCTATTTCAAGTTCATTGCCTTCTGCAGCTGAATTTTTTCTTGCTTTAAACCTTAGCCAGTGTGTACCTGCAGCAAGGTTAGTAAGCTGCGGAGATACTAGTATTGCATCGTTACCCGCTATTGTAGGGGTAGAGCTTGCATTGTAAATGCTCATACAAACTGTAGATCCAACACCGCTATATGTATTAGCTCCAACGCTTACAGACGAAGTTGAAGCTCCCCTGATGATTTTTTCCCAGCACATTGGCAGGGTATTGTTTGTCAATGCGTTGAAGTTTTCGTTTATTTCTGCTATTGGAGCACAAAGTGTATATATGTTTTTAGACGATGATACAACACTCGTACCGCATGTTGTTTGCGACTTTATACGGAAATAATAACGTGTACCCGGTGTAAGGCCATTAACGCTGTGGCTGGTTTCAGAACCTGCTACTGTGAAAGGTGAACCCGCAATTGGTGAAGAAAAATCAGAGTTAGTTGCTACTTCTACAATATACGTTAACGGCAGTGCATTGCCATTGTTTGGCGTCCATGTAATATCAAAACCTGTTTGGCTGATGTTTACACCGCTAAATGTGTTTGTAGGGCCGGGACAAGTGGTTGCGTTTCCTTGCAATGGTGTTACAAGATTGTATATAGGGGCACCTGTACATGCTGTGCTTACAGCATATATGGTGTAAGTGTAATTTGTATTTCCTATACTGTTTGTTGTAGCATTATCAGTAAAGATAGTATTTGAGCTTATTTGTACTACCTGTGCATTTAAGGCAGTATTTTGGCCCACAGTGTAGGCTGTACCATTTACAGGTGCATTAGGTTCTGTGCCTTGAGGTGTGCGTATTATAAGGTATTGATCGGCAACCGGGCTGGCAGCAGTAAAGCTACCGCTTACGATTATTCCGTTTACTGTTGCACTGAAACCTGTTGGCTGTTCAGTTGGGGCTACACATGGGCCCGGAGCAGTATAATTAAATGTGAAACCCGCCGGAGGTAAAGCTGTTGAGTTTGTAGAAATAGTAGAAGTATTACTGCCTCCTCTTGTAGAGTTGGCCCAGGTGCTTACAGAGTAACGGTTGTTGAAATCGCTTATTGTAGCACCTCTTAAACCTACCTGAGATATAAATGAAGTTGGAGATCCTGTAATATTAAGATCATAAACTATACTTATGTTATTATTTTCTTTAAGTCTTAACTGAAAACTACAGTCATAAAAACTTGTAGAACCCATAAAACCCGAATATGGCTTAAAGTGCAGCCACTGAATTACAAATTCCCTGTTAGGAGCTTCTCCTATAACTTCATAGCTAATATTACCTGTAATGCCCGCTAGATTATACATGGCGTGTAAATCTGTAGCCATAGGAGCAATAGCCCCGGCTACAGGTGTGCTGGTGTTAGAATTAGAGATTGGGCTGTTACCATACAATATGGTTGGCCCAAAGGTTATAAATCCATCAGCATAAACCCATAAGCTGGTATGGCTTTGTCCCGCAAATGAAAATTGAAAAGGAAGGTTTAGCTGATAACTCTGGCTATCAATTGAGCCATCATTAAGCTGTGCCGTGGGTTCAGCAATTATGGTAGGATTGTCAAGCGGTGTAAAAATGCCCTGTTCCTGTGTAAAGCCATATATTGATGCCTGGCTGTAGGCATTGGCAAAAGTTAAAAGTAGCGTAAGGGCAAATGCATACTTTACAATACTCTTGCATCTGGAGTAAATCTCAAACATGTAAATCAAATTGTAATTAATAAATGTGTGTGCACAAATTTACTTTATTTAGACTTGATTTAAATAGCTGTTTGAATTTATGATGAAAGTTGATGTATTGATGTGTGAAATTTTACATTTTCTATACAATTAACACCATTTTTTTATTAGGAGTAAAATTCGGAGTAATATGATGAAAAAAAAGCTGCCCAATCAGGCAGCTTTTATTATGATGTAAGATCGAATTAATCTAAACGTTCAATTTTTGCGCCAAGCGCCCTTAGTCTTTCGTCAATCCTTTCATAACCACGGTCTATCTGGTCACCGTTTTGTATGGTGCTGGTACCTTTGGCAGAAAGTGCCGCAATAAGCATTGATATACCCGCCCTGATATCAGGCGATGACATAGTAATGCCTTTAAGCTGTGATTTAAAATCGTGGCCTATTACAACTGCCCTGTGTGGGTCACAAAGCATAATTTTAGCACCCATATCAATAAGCCTGTCTACAAAGAAAAGGCGGCTTTCAAACATTTTCTGGTGTATAAGCACGCTACCTCTTGCCTGTGTAGCTACTACAAGCACAATACTCAACAGGTCGGGAGTGAAGCCCGGCCAGGGAGCATCGGCAATAGTAAGTACAGATCCGTCAATATAATTCTGAATTTCGTACCCGTCGGTATGTTCCGGGATATAAATGTCATCACCACGGCGCTCCAGTGTAATACCCAGTTTCCTGAAAGTGTTAGGTATTATACCAAGATTGTCCCAGCTTACATTTTTAATTGTTATTTCGCTGCGTGTCATTGCTGCAAGGCCTATCCATGAACCTATCTCAATCATATCCGGCAAAATCCTGTGCTCGCATCCACCCAGGCTATCCACGCCTTCAACTTCAATTAGGTTACTGCCTACACCTGTAATTTTCGCACCCATGCTGTTCAGCATTTTACAAAGCTGCTGTAGGTAGGGTTCACATGCGGCATTATATATAGTGGTTTTGCCTTCGGCGAGTACTGCTGCCATAACTATGTTGGCAGTACCTGTAACCGATGCTTCGTCCAAAAGCATATAGGCACCCTGTAATTTTTTACCTTCGGTTTCAACACCGTAAAAATAATCTTCCTTATTGTAACGGAATTTTGCACCCAGGTTAATAAAACCTTCAAAGTGTGTATCAAGTCTTCTGCGGCCTATTTTATCGCCTCCCGGCTTTGGTATGTAACCTTTGCCGAAACGCGCCAATAGCGGCCCAACAATCATTATCGATCCGCGAAGTGATTTTCCTTCTTCCTTAAACGCTTCTGATTCCAGATACGCAAGGTTTACCTCATCAGCCTGGAAAGTATATGCGCCGTGGGCAATCTTTTCAATTTTTACCCCAAGGTTCTGTAACAGCTTTATAAGCTTGTTCACGTCAATAATATCAGGTATGTTAGTTATAGTTACCTTTTCTGGGGTAAGCAATACTGTACATAATACCTGTAACGCTTCATTCTTGGCGCCCTGCGGGGTTATTTCGCCTTTTAATTTTATGCCTCCTTCAATTTTAAATGTTCCCATGCGGCTGTAATAGAGTTAGGGTTTTCTGTTTTTGTTATTCTGGTTATTTTTTCCGTTTTGGTTGCGTTGCGCTTTTTGTTTAGGGTTATTAAACTGTGTTTTATTTGACAGTTTTTTGTTTACCCGCATCAGGTCGGTAGTGTTCGACAGTTCTTCGTTGGTTTTAAGCAGGTTTATTGTTCCGCCCGAAAGTTCCAAAAGGTGCTCAAATATTACTTCATCCGTCACTGTGTCTTTATTCCAGCTTAGGTATGATTTTTTCATATGGTTGGCAATTACCATGATAAGTGCATTTTTCATCTCGCTGTCTTCCCATTTGTTGGCTACATCAATCATATATTTAATGTTGTTGCCATAAAAGCGGTATTTAGGAAAATTTTGCGGATAGTTAAGCCTGTCCGGTTTTTGTGCCAGCATTTCGCGAGACGGGATAGGGTAGGGCGAATCTACATCAAGCGCAAAATCGCTCATTATAAAAAGCTGATCCCACAGTTTGTGCTGAAAATCAGGCACGTCACGCAGGTGTGGGTTAAGGTTGCCCATTACCGAGATAATGTATTTGGCTGCCTTATTACGTTCTTCCCTGTCTTCAAGGGCTACAGCCTGGTCAATTAGTTTTTGCAGGTGACGGCCATACTCAGGTATGCGCATTGGCGGCCTTTCGGCATTGTATTCAAGGAAATTTACTGCTTCTTTCGAATTGTATTGCATAATATAGCTTTAAAGGGAAATAATGCCTTCAATGTCAGAAAGCTCTATATATTTATCAATCACACTCTGAGCGCTTGCCATTCTTACATTGATTGATACACTTGTGTATTTGCCTGTTTTAGATTGTGTAGTTTCAATCACTGCACCCATCTGGTCAAAAGAGTTTTCTATTTTTTCAACAGATGCTGTGCTTGAGGGTACTATAAATTTAAACAGGTATTCTGCAGGCCAGAGCGTAGATGATATAAGCTCCTCTTTGAGCCTTTGGTAAAATTCTTCCGTTTTCTTGTCCATTCCAAATAAAAATAAAGGCAAATATACAATTATCTGCCTGTATAATAGCATCAATTGTAAGCATCCTGACACAATTTTAATTTGTTGATTTTTTCTGCTTTTACGGGCAACCTTTTTCTTTTTTATGCATCTATTGTGTGCAATGAGTATTCAATTATCAAATCAATCATCAAAAATGAACAGAATTTTATTTTTTGCTTTTATACAATTAAAGGATAGTACTATGTTTTTTTAAATGTAGGTTGTTTATTGGTGGTTACAGCGGACTTAGGTCCGCTGTAACTTTTTTATATTATATTGTTAACTGCAATGAATACAATAATACCGGCAATGCCTAAAATGCAATACGTATAGAGCACCAGTTTACTCAGCAACGTTTTATTACGGAATAGTCGTATAACAATATACAGGAGGCTGCCGGTAATGAAGTTAAGTCCGGCCCAGGTAAGGAGCGCTTTCCCAAGTTTTATGTTGCCCGAACCAAAAGCATTTAAAAGTATCATAACAAGCAGTGAGGTGTATACCAACGCCCATATTGTATAAAGCGCTATAAGTATATGGAAAACTATATGTCTTAAATCATAATTCTTCATGATTATATAACGCAGGTAAGCTTGTATGATTATACCGTAAAGCCAATTTAATACTAAATCTTACAATTGTACATTATTTAGGAGTAAATTAGTAACAGATAATAACCAACAAATGGATTTGTTTTCCAACCCTTCTGAAACTGAGAACCTTTTGCCATACGATGGAGAAGTGCTGCTTTGTGGCACGATATTGGAGCAGGACGAAGCAAACAGGTATTTTAACCTGTTGCTTAATGAAGTACCCTGGCGTAATGACGAGGCTGTAATTTATGGCAGGCATATTATTACAAAGCGTAAAGTTGCCTGGTATGGCGATAATACTTTTAGCTATACATACAGTAATACAACACGGCACGCGCTTCCCTGGACGCCGGTACTGCTTGAGCTTAAGGATATTGCAGAAAAGCATTCGGGGACTAGGTTTAATTCCTGCCTGCTGAACCTGTATCATTCCGGCGAAGAGGGTATGTCCTGGCATAGCGACGATGAAAAAGAACTGGGTAAGAATACTGTGATAGCGTCACTTAGCCTTGGTGCCGCACGCAAATTTAGTTTTAAGCACAAAATAACTAAAGAAAAGGCAGATGTAGTTTTAGGAAACGGAACGCTTATAATTATGAAGGGCACAACACAAACACACTGGGTACACAGCCTGCCAAAATCATTAAAGGTAAAATCCGCCCGTATAAATCTTACGTTTCGTACCTTTTTAGTATAATTATTTATTGAATATGTTAACTTATATAGAGAAAAAAGTTTGAAATTGTAATGTTTATTAACAAATTTTTAATAATTTTAACACCGCTATTGAATTGGTTTTCAATGGCTATCCCAGTCCCCCGGGTATCAGTGTTTAAAATTTATTGATGTACGATGAAGCTACGTGATTTTAAAAAATGGATTAATGAGCTTTCGGAAGAAGAGCTTGATAAGGACCTGATGTATAATTCTATTGATTATGGAATATCAGGGAATGTAAATGATATATCAAAATCAGACAGCGACCTTTACTTTGTAGGCGACGATCCTGTGTTACTACACACTAAAGAAGAATTGCTTAAACGCGGATTTTCTGAAAGTGATATTGACCGCCTTGAAATTGAAATACCCAAAGGCTGTTATTATATCGAAATAGATAACGAATACAGCATACTGGAAAGATTCCTGCAGTAACAGGATTTTTTGTTAACACATCATTGTGCCTTAAACCTGCATATATTTGGTAAATTAGCTTTTTTACCAAACAGTAAGCTATTGCATTATGATTAAAAAAATCCTTACCATTACCCTAAACCCTACGGTAGATAAAAGCACTACCGTTAGTGCTGTGAAACCCGAAAAGAAACTACGTTGCGATACGCCTAAGTATGAACCCGGCGGAGGCGGTATAAATGTTTCAAGGGGTCTGCACAGGCTGGGTATACGGTCTACTGCATTTTTTACATCGGGAGGGCGTACCGGGCATTTGCTGGAAAGCCTCCTGGAAAAAGAAAATATAAAAGCACTACCGTACACTACGGTGGCCGAAACCCGTGAAAACTTTATAGTTGTAGATACTTCCAGTAATGAGCAGTACCGTTTCGGGATGCCGGGTGATGAAATATCTTTGGAAGAATCAGAAGGCATAGCTCAGGACATATTAAAATCAACGCCAGATATTGCGGTAATAAGCGGCAGCCTGCCTCCGGGCATAAGCAGTAAATACCTGCGTAAACTTATAAGTGAACTTAAAGCAATAGGGACAAAAGTTATTCTTGACACATCGGGCGATGCACTTACCGAAGCGCTGGAGGAAGGCGTATACCTTATAAAACCTAATCTTGGCGAGTTAAGCCGTCTTTCAGGGAAGCAAGAACTGGACAATGACTCTGCAGATGAGGCTGCTAAAGACATTATTGTTTCCGGCAAGGCCGAAGTTGTAGCCGTATCAATGGGGCCGCAGGGCGCTTACCTGGTTACTGCCAATGAAACTCTACATATACCGGCGCCTTCAGTAAAAAAGCTAAGCACGGTAGGTGCGGGCGACAGTATGGTAGCGGGAATGGTAGCTGTGCTGGCTAAAGGCGGAACACTTACGGAAATGGCATGTATGGGTGTAGCATGTGGGTCGGCAGCAACAATGAGTACAGGTACAGGACTTTTTAAAAAAGAGGATGCAGAAAGGCTGTACAACTGGTTGATGAAGAAATGTGGTAATAGTTTTTAGAATATTATTTGTTAAAAAAACGGCTACAAATTTTAGTTTTTAATTGGCATTTTCTTACCAAAATTTTAAAGGTATAAACAGCATCTTTGTAATGCTAACCACTAAAACTAAAATTGTTATGAAAAAGAATATAGACCTTGCTACCATTAAAAACTTTATCCTTGCCAATGCTCTTAACGGAAATGTGATGCTTATGCTTCACCCTAAAAATTTTGAGAACCTGGTTGCTAAAGGCGCTAAAAAAGTAAAATTGCTTTGTGTGGCCGGCGTAAACATTATTCCTGATAATAATGATGAGGTAGCCGAAGACGAGATAGATGTACTTGAAGTTAAATTTAACTAACAGGACATGAAAAGCGCAATAAGTTACGAGAGCATTCAGGAATATATACTGGATAACGGTTTAACCGAAAATGACACAATATTACTACATCCTCATGACTATGATGTTGTAGCAACCGAATTTATAATTGAAAACAACCTGGTAATGTATCGCCCTGTTGAGGTGTTAGGTACCAGGATTGCCGAAGATACAAGCGGAGAGGTTAAAAGGCATAACATATTTGTAATGCCACTGGCCGCTTCTTAGTTAAAGTTAATTATTGGTTTCATAAAGCCGTCCTTGTTAGGGCGGTTTTTTGTTTATATTGATAATGAATCAACCTGACTGCATAAAAAAAAGCTCCCTGATTAGAGAGCTTTATATTAATTGTATTTGAATTTAATTAGATGTAAGTGCAGTTCCTGCTCCTCCAACTGAAAAAACACTACTTAAATAATTGTCAATACAGCTAAGGTCGCCCTGGGTTTTTTCATCAGTTTTAATCGCGCCGTTGTACAGGTAATGCTTTTCGCAGGGGTTAGCTACCGTTTTTGCCTGCATAGGGCCAAACTTTTCGAGTATTTTAAAGTTAGTAACCTTTACTACATAGTAATCAGGATTTACCATGATTACAAAGTCAAACTTGCAGTCATACTTCATAAGCCCGGAACCTGATTCGCAATTGTTCTTTATCTTTTCGGCTTTGCCTTTATAAATATTATCAATAAATGATGCTACTTTAAGGTTGGGCTGTTTATCCAGCAGCGCTACAATATTGGCATCATCAGCTGGGAAAGAGCGTTCCCATACAATACCTGTGGCGCCGGTTTTAAAACCATCCTGTGCCAGTACGGGAACCGAAAACAATAGGGTTAAAAGTAATTTTTTCATAGCTACTGTGTTTTACGGGTTATTCTATAAAATTACCCCATAATATGCTGTTGCTGAAATTTTTAAACCTGTTTACAATTACTTTAATAGTATTGCTTAAAAAAAGGTTAAGGCGTGTTGGCCATTTCAAGCATATATCCACGCATGGGAGTTAGCTGCCAGCTTTTGGTTTTCGGTAAGTATCTGCCTAAATGAAACAGTTTTAATTAAAATAAAAAGTACTGAAAGATACCTCTTCATCAATCCAGTATGTTTAAAAGCTTCAGCCCGAAAACAACACCATCAGTAGTTTGCCCCCCTTGGTAAGAACGAACATAATCTACCCTGAAGAAGCGGAACTTGCCGAAACCTACATTATCAAAACCTGCTGTAAATTCATGGTACGGCGCCCTTTCAGGAATTGAAAGATGATGATAACCCACCACAAGATTCCACTGCAACTTGTTTAATAACGGAATCTTGTTCATTATGTAGCCTTTAAAATCATGCTCAACATGCGCTTCAAAATAAGAATCGTTAGTACTGTTATTGTAATACGGCATCATATTGAATACGTTCAGGTAGCGGTCACTTGTGCCTACGTGTGTCTGGTTGCCGTTAAAGTGCCTGTAGTCAACAAATGATATTCCGTCGGCATTAAAAAATTTACCTGCTTTAAGGTTTATACCTATATCTCCTTTATTCCCTAATGTTTCGCTGTAAAATACGCGTGCCGAAATAAAATCATACTCATAATTTTTTTCGCTTCCGGCGAATGCCTTATCGTATTGAAAGAAAAGAGTAGGGTAGTTGCCACTGCTTACATTCAGCTTTCCGTCCGGCCTTGTAATGTACTTCTGCCCGAAGCGTACAGAGCCTCCTACGGTTGCTTTTACAAGATGGTGCTTTTCAAAAGCCGGAGTCGTGTAATCATAAGGAGCCAGCGGGTTGTTTGACGTGTATATGTCATTATCTTTTATAAATACGTAATCGGTATTGTTAAATAATGGCTTGCGGCGTGAATACTCTACCACACCATACATGTTTAATCCTGTAAATATTTCCTGGCTGTAATTTACCGAGGCAAATGTTTTGTCATACAACTTCATGTAATTGTTCTTAAAAACAAGTGTACTTACTGTATTTATAAAACGGCTTATAGGGTTGGCAGGGTTAAACTGTTCGGCAGAGCTGCCACCCGTTATGCGTAGTGTTGCATAGTTTTGGTTATTGAAGCGGTGGTAAAACGAACCTACAGTACGCAGGCGGTCTTCAGCAAAACCGTAATTAAGCTTTGCTGATATATATGTGCTTTTTCCTGATTCTTCATCATACTTCCCAAATGAAAACCCTGTACCGAAATTCCAGCCCTGTACCGTATTAAAACTAAGTGTTGACAAATTCAGAAGCCCGTCATAGCTGTAATAGGTTTTGCGGTAGGAATTCCTGTAAGTATAACCTGTAACCAACTTACCAATCTTAAACTTATTTCCTTTTTTATCAATTGAATCAAGATATGTTTTTGATGTACGCAGTGTCTGGATACTGTCCTTTTTTATATAGTCTGTCACTTCTTCCGTCGATAGCGGGATAGGGCGGTTAGCATTCCAGTACAATGAATCTTTTTTGTTGGAGTCTTTCTCTATGTATACTATCTCTTTACCAAATGTATTTTTTGCAAAGCTGTCATGAAATACATAATTGGTAAACACATGGGTAAATTTACCCGTAAACTTTATACCGAATACACCTGCGCTGAAATCAAAAACCTGTGAGTTTTTAGCCCATATCCTGTTAGTGCTGTTATAGGTATAATTTTGTTGCAGGTTCAGGTTTTCCAATATGGGCTGTTGCATCCTGTAGCCTTTTATATCTACATCAATACCATATATAGCCCAGGTGTCTTCTACTATGTAGATGTAACCTTCAAACACAGGTTCTTTATCGCGCTTAGGTACAATTTTTATTTTATTGATCTGGTTGGCATTTTCGTCAAAAAAGCTTCCTTCATACTGAAACTTGTAGTAGTTAAATGCATTGTTAGCCAGTGGTGAAACCATATTAATACCGAATTCTACATAATTCTGGTAAAAGTTATAGTTGGTAGAAAGAGCTGTATTATAGCTGAAGCCTTTATCATCTCCACTTATTTTAGAGGCTACAATACGTTCTTTAAGATTGTTGGGCTGCTCAAAAGTAATTTTTGATACCGTTTCCGAAAGGTAGATAATACCTGTCCCTGTTGAATCTACCATTCCGTCAAGATCACCTACTTCCATACCCATTATTTTTTTTGGAAGGTCTTTCACACGGAAAATCCCCTTTGAATAAAAGTCAGCCTCGAAGCGCCCGGTTCTTGCCGAATTTTCTTTTTTGTTGGCTATTGCCTTGCGTATAATTGCATTGGCAGGATTTTCTGTATTTGATATACTAACCTCTTTTACTTCAAAAGTTTCATCTTCCAGGATAACATTTAACGTGTGTGGAAAGCTGTTAGCTGTTATGGTTAGCTTTTTAGTTTTATATCCTAATGATTGAAATATCAGTGTATATTTTCCTGTGCTTTTAAGGGCAAGCTCATACTGCCCGTTTTCATTGGCTGTTGTACCGGTATAAGTATTTTCAACGGTAATGTTGGCAAAGGGTATCGCTTCGCCGGTTGTTGCCGTTATTTTTCCTTTTATCTGCCCATAGGTTAGGCTGGTAATAAACAAAACTAGTAAGGTAATCAGTTTATACATGATGTGGTTGTTGTTGGTTAAAATTGCGTCTTATTAAGTAAGACGTAATTTTTTATAAAATGGTTGCACAGGCAGTTTTTACATATCGAATTTAAGCCCGAATATTACGCCATCTCTCACAAATCCGCCCTGGTACGCACGTACGTAATCTATCCTCAGGAAGCGGAATTTACCAAAACCTACATTGTCAAAGCCTGCTGTAAATTCATAATAGGGTTTAAAATCAGGTGTGGTAATATTGTGATAGCCAACCACAATGTTCCATAATAGTGAATCAAGCAACGGGATCTTGTTCATTATATAGCCTTTAAAATTGTGTTCGGCATGCAGTTCCAGGAAAGAGTCGTTTGTGCTGTTAGTGTAATAGGGCAGCAGGTTAAAAACATTTCTGTAATTACCGGACAAGCCTACATGGGTTTGGTTTCCGTTGAAATGTTTGAAATCAGTGAATGCAATTTTATCGGCGTTGAAAAACTTTCCGGCCTTAAAGTTAAACCCGAAATCGCCTTTATCGCCTAATGTGCGGTTGTAAGCCAGCCGCATAGCTATAAAGTCATACTCGTAATCTTTAACTGTTGATGCAAACGCCTTTTCATAAGTAAAGAAAATACCCTGGCTGTCTTCTTCGGTAATGGCAGCCCGGCTTTTATTATTGTTGTAGTAATACGAATTGCCAAAACGGTAACCAGCACTAATACGCGCCTTTGCGAGGCTGTGTTTTACAAATGGCGCACTACTGTAATTGTATTCCTCAAGCGGATTATTAGACGTGAACAGGTCACT
>JBQGDS010000090.1:0-10045 GCA_052039185.1 Flavobacterium sp. | reverse complement strand
TTCGGTCATGGTATCGCTAAGGCGTGGCATGGTAACCACTTTTACGCCTGCAGGGAGTTCTTTTTTACCACCTGCTGAAGAACCGTTCGGTTTTTCTTCTTTGGCTTCAGCCTGCTTTTCTTCTTTTTTAGGTTCTTCTTTCTTTTCAGCCGAAGCTTCTTCAGATGACCCCTCTTTACCTTCAAGCAAAGCTTTGTAATCTTCGCCTTCTTTACCAATAATGGCAAGAACGCTGTCTACAGGGGCAGTATCACCCTCCTGTATACCTATATATAACAATGTGCCTGCGTCAAAGGCTTCAAACTCCATTGTTGCTTTATCAGTTTCAATTTCGGCAAGTATATCGCCTTCTTTTATAGTGTCGCCTACTTTTTTTAGCCACGTAGCTACAGTACCTTCGGTCATGGTATCGCTAAGGCGCGGCATTGTAATTATTTTTGCCATGATTATTGTAGTTTATGTGGTAAAAACGGATAGTCCTCCTGTTCGTATACAACGTCATACATTACGCTAAGATCCGGGTATGGAGACTCTTCTGCAAATTTCTCGCATTCGTCAACCAGGTCTTTCACCCTTTGATCCATTGCTTCAATTTCAGCATCGGTAGCATAACCTTTGTCTTTTATAATATCAAGAACCTGTGTAATAGGGTCTATTTTCCTGTATTCTTCCACCTCTTCCTTAGTACGGTAGTGCTGCGCATCACTCATAGAGTGCCCAAGGTAACGGTACGTTTTCATTTCAAGGAACGTTGGTCCGTCTCCCCTTCTTGCCCTGTCAATAGCCTCATGCATCGCCTCAGCCACTTTCACAGGGTTCATTCCGTCAACAGGGCCACATGGCATTTCATAGCCCAGGCCAAGTTTCCATATATCAGTGTGGTTTGCAGTCCTTTCAACCGAAGTACCCATTGCATAACCATTGTTCTCAACAATAAACACTACAGGAAGTTTCCATAGCATAGCCATGTTAAAAGCTTCGTGAAGCGATCCCTGGCGGGCAGCACCATCACCAAAATAAGTAAGGGTAACACCACCTGTTTCAAAATATTTATCGGCAAAAGCAATACCTGCACCTACCGGTATTTGCGCACCCACAATACCGTGGCCGCCATAAAAACCGTGTTCTTTAGAGAATATGTGCATAGAGCCACCCAAACCTTTAGAGGTACCGGTTGCTTTACCCAAAAGCTCAGCCATAACCCTCTTAGGGTCTACACCCATACCGATAGGCTGTACGTGGTTACGGTAAGCGGTAATCATTTTGTCTTTTGACAGGTCCATTGCATGCAGCGCACCTGCCAAAACGGCCTCCTGGCCATTGTATAAGTGAAGGAAACCTCTAACTTTCTGCTGTATGTATAAAGCAGCAAGCTTGTCTTCAAACTTTCTCCAAAATTGCATGTCTTCATACCATTTCAGATAAACTTCCTTTGTAATTTCTTTCATTGCTAAAATGTTGTTTGCTAATCAGATTCTAAAAAATAAATGTTTAAAAACGCAAATAGTTTCCTCACACCAAATTTGCGAATTGCAAAAATAACGACTTCGCTTTAATTACTAAAAGTTTTAGGCGAAGTATTTATTATAAAAAGAAAGGGATTTGTTAAAAATCCCTTTTGAGTATGCTATAAAAAGTTTTTATCGAAAACCAGCGGAAGAAGATTGCTTAAAGAATCAGACTTTAAGACCTTCCCTGTTTCGCCCATAAAATAAATTTCAATGGGCACATCCTGTTTAAATTCATATTCGGCAATAGACTGCCTGCAGGCACCGCAAGGTGGTATGGGTGCATCTACAATCTTGTCATCAGACGCTGCCGAAATAGCCAGCCTCAGGATTTTTGCTTCAGGGTATACAGCCCCTGCATGAAATACCGCAACCCTCTCGGCACACAAGCCCGAAGGATATGCTGCGTTTTCCTGGTTAGAGCCCTGAACGGTTTGCCCGTTATCAAGCTCAAGCGCTGCCCCAACACGGAAACGTGAATAGGGGGCGTAGGCTTTTTTGCGTGCCTCAACGGCTTTTTGCATCAGCTTGTTAATCGCTTCCGGAAGTTCGTTAACCGAATCGTAAACGGTAAATGATGCAGTTATATTGATGTTCTCCATCTACTAATATTCGTCGTAAGTATCTCCAAAGTTAAATGTAAGTGAGAAGCGAAGCGTATTTTCCAGCGGGTTACGCACCTGTGATGCAGAGAACAGGTAAGATACATCTACCTTAACAATAGTGTATTTAAATCCTGCACCCAGAGAGAAGAACCTCCTGGCTCCTTTATCCTTGCTTTCATTAAAGTAACCAAGACGGAATGCAAATGAGTCCTGGTACATATACTCAGCACCTATTGCATAAGTAAACTCTTTCAGCTCTTCACTAAAACCATCGGGCGCATCACCAAATGACTGGAATATACCCGATACCCAGTTGATATCCTGGTATTCACGGTTTATAATAGCCCTGTCAGCACTATCAACCACCCCATCGCCATTTTTGTCCTCCAGCTTTTTTGGAGTCGGCACCAGCAACTTAGTTGTTTCAAGATTAATACCTACCTTATTGTATTCATCAAAAATAAAATCGAAACCACCACCAAGCCTTAAGTTGGCAGGCAGGAAGTTTGAGCTTAATTCAGGATCGTTATCATAGCTGATTTTAGGCCCAAGATTCTGGAAATTGAAACCAAACCTGTAGCGCCCGTTGAAATCATCATACGCTTCTTCTTCCGACTGGTAAAACCCGGAAAGGTCAAAAGCAAAAGAACTCGCTGCCTTTGAGTCACCACCACCTGATGCTTCAGGTATACGCAGGTTAGAACGTATGTAACGACCTGCTACCGACATTGAAAACTGCTCATCAAGCTTTAGTGTATAGGCAAGATCGAAAGCCAGCTCATTAGGGTTACGGGTTACCGGCACCTCATTAGGATCGCCTGTCTGGCGAAGTTCAATATCACCGAGACCAAAATAACGAAGGCTTACTGCAAAAGCCTGCCTTTCATCAAACCTGTTATAATAATTAAGCTGCGCAAGTGAAATATCGTTAGTAATACTGGTAAGGTAAGGTGTGTAGCTTACGCCTACACCATGCTTATCAAGCGCGAAAGCATATTTTGCCGGGTTCCATTGCATTGAGTACACATCGGTAGATGTAGCCACACCCTGGTCGCCCATACCTGCGGCACGGGCATCGGCCGCAATTAGTAAAAACGGCACTCCGGTAGTTATAACTCGTTGTTGTTCCTGGGCTTTTACCGCTTGTACACCAAGCACGCATAAGGCAGCTAAGATTATTTTTTTCATTCGGAATTCGGAATTTTTGGATAACAAATATAGTGTTTTCTTATAGCAATACAAGTTTCTCATACTTTTCGGCTTTTTTACCGGTTACAGCCGACTTAACCGTAAGTTTATATATATATACTCCTTTACCTATACGGTCGCCAAAATCGTCACGGCCATCCCACTTCACATCACGCGACAGGAAACCGTCAGTAGTAATATTCTGGTTTATTGTTTTTACCACCTTGCCTGTAATTGTAAGCACCTGTACCTGTACATCAAGCGGCTCAAAAGGTTTATTGTGCGTAAACCAGAATTCAGTATAGCTTACAAAAGGGTTAGGATAATTAAGCACACGCTCAAGATGCATACCGTCATCGCCTACCACAACAAATTGTATCTCGGCAGTAACAAGGTTGTTATATACATCCCATGCCTTAAAGGTTATGGTATGCAGCCCTACCGCCAGGTTGGTAAACGGAAACCTTAGCTTACCCCTTGTAAAATCGTCAAGTTCGGTTTCATAATAATCATTCAGTATGTACGGATTGGTTTCATCGCCATCCAGTATAGCCACAATATCATGGCCTATACCACTGGCAGTATTAATACCGTGCTCATCTTCAAGAAAAGCAAGGAATATTGGCGACTCATTAGTTATACCACCCGAAATGAATGTTTCATCATTCATATACAGGCGTACTTTAGGCGGGGTATTATCAACAGCAGCATTTACATTAATACCACCTATTTGCACGCCATTGTCATAACCGTTACGGTCTTCAAGCACGCCATCCCTTTTTGAATAGAAACTTACACGGCCTGCACCTACCGGTATGCGAATATCGCGCGGCACTACAAAACCAAATTCAAAATTACCGCCCGTTACCGTAGCATTACCCCTGAAAATAGTTTCGCCCA
This sequence comes from Flavobacterium sp., assembly GCA_052039185.1. Classification (GTDB taxonomy): domain Bacteria; phylum Bacteroidota; class Bacteroidia; order Flavobacteriales; family Flavobacteriaceae; genus Flavobacterium. The sequence goes on along the minus strand of JBQGDS010000090.1, from coordinate 5,844 downwards.
GCACACTAAAATTATGGATAGCAGGGACTATCTGCGGAGGATTAGAGCCCGGTATTGTCATGGTCATATTATCATTGTTCAGTGTCTGCCTTGGTATCGCCTTATCAAAAACCGATACTGCCAGCTCTCCGTTATATACCGGCATCGGGTTGCCCTGCTCATCCACAACCCTTCCTTTCATTTTAGTATAAGACAGTGATTGCAACACCTGGCCTGTACCTACAGGAGCATCATTAATTTCAGTCAGTTGTATATTAGGTTTTGGTATTGATAGTTTAAGGGCAGGATCACCTACAAAAGCGATAATTTTGTAAGGATTGAGCGATTTTGTACGACGAAGCGCTTCGGCCATACTTGGATAGCCCGCAGGATCACCATTAAAATTGTAAAGAAAACCGGAAAGCCTCGGGTTAAATGAAAAGGCATCGCTTATAAATATCTGCCTTGTGGTTGTTATCAATGATATTGCACCTCCATTCGTATTCCAGTACAGGTATTCACCGGTTGTGGGCCTGTAAGGATTATCAAACTTTGTCAGTTCGCAGGTAGCTGTAATAAAAAGCGGGTATTTGAATTTGTTGGTAAGGTTTTGCGCGTCGAACCTTTCAAAAATACGTTCGGTCGCCATACCGTCTTCCCCGCCATGGCCTAAATAATTAACTACAAGCGTACCATAATTTATAGCCCTTATAATCTGGTCTTTAGCTTCCGGGTACCGATCACCCCCTGATGCCGCCTCCTGAACATAAGCATCAGCATATATTTTCCGCACGTTTATCCACGGCCTGTTTGCCACAAGCGTAGTCGAAAGGGTCTCCATGTTAGGCACAAACTGTGTATCGGTATCGGCATCAATATCATCGGCTATCACTACATATTCATTACGCCATCTCCCATATGCCTCTTCCGATGTATACTGAATTACCTTATCAACCATCTGGTTGGCCTGCGCAGCATTACTTACCAGCATCCTTCCTACCGCAACATCGGGAAATTCGCTACCGGAAATACCAGGCATTGCCCCTTCATTCGGATCCATAAGTACAAAGAAATCATCAGAAGCAAATGTAGTTATCACACTGTAATTTTTAAAGTCACGCTGTGGTTCATAGGCATGAAATATAGGAACTATATTAGTATTATTAGGTATCCTGTTCTTAAAATCAAACGAAGCATCACCAAAAAGGTTAAGGTATTTTAGCCGTGCCGCATCAGACGAAGCATTAAAGTAAACATACTTAACCAGATTACGGATAGCGCCGATATCCTGCTTACCTGATGAAAATTCCTGGTATATCGATTCCAGGCTAAGCACCTTAACATTAAGGCCCGACTGTGTCCTGTGATGGTTTGCAAGCCTTTCGGCAACGCCGGTAAGCGATGCAGGTGTTACTATAATATAATCTACATCTTGGAACTGGCCCTGCGCATTATTAAATATTGTCCCTTTAATATTCTGGTTAGCTACGCGCGGGTTACCTTCCCGAAGCGGAGTATAATATCCGCCAGGCACTACAGTTACATACTGCCTTACCTCGCCCATTTGCGCTTTAAAGGCAAATTGTGCCTGTGCAGGATTTGAAATTTTAGTCACATCATAAATATCGGTAATATCCCAAACCTCTGCTATACTGGCTGCGTTTGAAAACTGGTATTGCACCACACCTATATCATTCGCCGCTGCATTGTACCTGAAGCGAAACTGGCCGGAACCGCCCCTAAGATTACGTTTAGCCCATATCTTTATATAATCAAGCCAGGCATTAGATCCCGGCACACCATTATTATTATACGTCAGCGTAAGGTTAATAGCATTGCCTGCTCCCGGCATAAATGTACCGTCAAGATAAGCGTCATAAGCGGCGTCAGTATCTATGGGCGATGCAAAATTAATAGTCCCAAGGGCATTACCGTTTGCTTTTACAGCCATGGCAGTGGCTGAAGGACTATTGGCCGCAGCGCTTATTTCTACAGTTACCGGTTCCGGCGCAAGGTCGGGTATGGTAAAATCAAAACTACGCTCATTTTCTACATTAAATTCTTCGCCATGCCATTTCCTGCCCAGTCGGGCTATATTCACACGATCCACTTCATGAAATACATATTCATCAAATGTGGTAAGAGTAACATTTGGCGCACCCGGCGGCTGTGGCATAGCCTGTATCCTTTTACCGGGGGACCCACCTGATGTAACATAATAATATGATCTGTCAGCATACAGATTATTATGCGTACCATTTTCCCTGCTCCAGTTATCTACACCTTCCGCATAAAATAATATGTAGTCGCCATCATTAAAAGCACCATCTTCTTCACCTATAAATGTAATGGCATTCTCCGCCAGATCCGAAGGATACTCTACACTGTTCACCAACGGAATCATCCTGCCCCCATTTCCATATATTTTTATGGTACGCGGATCTACATTTACATTAAAGCCCAGTTGTTGCAGGAAACTCCTTGTTATTGCATATACCCCTGATTTTTCGACATAAAAACGAAACCATTCTCCGGATGCGAGTACTGAATTGGATAAAACGGTAAAGTCCATAGAATTCCGGGCAACATTAGCACCCGGACTAGTGGTATAGGTATAACTAAATGATTTTACCCTTTTATAACCTGCCCCATCCTTAATTACAGGTGATAATGACAGTACACCTTTCCATTCATCACGGGAACGGCCCGATTTGAGACTGGCATTTATAGCTGTAGGTATAAGTTTTAATGAAAGATCGCCCAACTGCTCGCGGGTCACGCTTTCATACACTACATTATTAATAAGGAGTGAATTTTCTCTGATAAGTCCGTTAGGAATAAATACATACGAAAAATTCAATTGCATATTGGCAGCATCAAGCGCCATATAATCAGGCTGGAAATGCGGCACCACAACGGGCTTATCGCCAACTGATGATTTCACATTGTCTTTCCACTCAAGCACAATAGCACCGCCCTGCTGGGCAAATGACAGAAGCGAAACAAATAAGGTTATAAAGAGTAATCTGTATTTCATCATCACAAAAAACGCAAATCCTTACAATATATTACCTGAAGGATTAAAAAAAATTTATAGAGCCACCTGCAATATTACTTTAATTTGACCGTTATAGAAAGACACTTTTAACTTAATTTTGGAATTTAATTAAAAATTTAAAAAACGTGTTGCGGTTTAATGGTTAATTATTATATTGCGCCACGAAATTTATTACCCACAGGAAGTATGAAAATTAACAAGATTATGGCTTTAAAACTGATGCTGGCATTAGCAGTAGCAGTTGGTTTTACTAGTTGTAGTAAAAGGGGGTCAAGCGGTTCTTCAGCTACAGGCTGGAAGATCAATGACAAGAAAGGCGGATTCCAATACAAGTCAAAATTCAAGCAGCAGGCAGCTGCACCGGGCTTGGTTGAGGTTGAAGGCGGTACCTATACTATGGGTAGGGTTGCCGATGATGTAATGCATGATTGGAACAATACTCCAACCCAGCAGCACGTTCAGTCATTCTACATGGATGAGACAGAGGTAACTAACATGATGTACATGGAGTACCTTGACTGGCTGAAAAGGGTTTTCCCTCCGACAGAAGAGAACTATAAAAATATTTATGTTGGTGCACTTCCTGATACACTAGTATGGAGGAGCGCTCTTGGTTACAACGAAACCATGACTAACAACTACCTGAGGCACCCGGCTTACGGAAACTATCCTGTAGTAGGTGTTAACTGGATACAGGCTGTTGAGTTCTCAAAATGGAGGACTGACAGGGTTAACGAAGGTGTACTTGAAAAAGAAGGCTACCTGAAAAGGGATGCTAAAATTCTTGACGTTAGTGCCGAAAGCACTTTCAGCACTGAAGCATACCTTGAAAGCCCAAGCAAGTCATATGGTGGTAATGAAGAAATTGTACTGAAAGGCCCAAGAAATAAATTAGCTAATAAAGAAGATGCCAAAGGTGTATATGCACAAAGGACATCAGGACTTATACTTCCTGAGTACAGGCTTCCAACTGAAGCTGAGTGGGAATATGCTGCTGTGGCACTTGTAGGTAATCGTGAGTACAACCTATACAAAGGAAACAAAAAATATCCTTGGAAAGGCCAGTATACACGTAACTCTAAAAGACAGCAAAGAGGTGACCAATTGGCTAACTTCAAGCAAGGTAAAGGTGACTACGGCGGAATCGCAGGCTGGTCAGACGATAATGCTGATATCACAGCCCCTGCAAAATCTTACCCACCAAATGATTTCGGTCTATATGATATGGCAGGTAACGTTGCAGAATGGGTAGCCGACGTTTACCGTCCGCTTGTAGATGACGAAGGAAACGACTTCAACTACTACAGGGGTAACGTTTACATGAAAAACAAAATTGGCGAAGATGGAAGAGCTGAACTTGTAACTGCTGAAACTATTGAGTATGACACTCTAAGCAACGGAAGGATACAGTACAGGAACCTGCCTGGCCAGATTGCACAAACACAAATTACCAGCGAAGATACTTACCTAAGGCAAAACTACACTAAGAGTGACAACAGGAACTTTAGGGACGGCGACAGGCAATCAACACGTTACTACAACTATGGTAACAATGAAGAAGAAGCTGCCAGCGAAGATGCTAAGAAAAGGATGTACGAATCGCCTAAGCACCTTGTAGCTAAAGACAGCGCAGGCAATATGATAAGGAAGTGGGACAACTCTAATAAAAGGACTACACTTATTAATGATAACGTAAGGGTTTACAAGGGTGGCTCATGGAGAGACAGGGCTTACTGGCTGGATCCTGCACAAAGGAGATACTTCCCTCAGGATATGGCAACAGACTATATTGGTTTCCGTTGCGCAATGTCTAAAGTAGGACCTAAATCAAGCAAAAAGAAAGCAAGAAATTAATTCTTGACTCCGAAATAAATTTTTAAATAAAAGCCCTTATATTAGGGCTTTTATTTTTTTATATACTTTATGAAAACTGAAGAACTTTACGAGCGTTTTCTTAGCTGCACAGCTATATCTACCGATACCCGAAAAATTGAAGCAGGATCACTTTTTGTAGCATTGAAAGGCGAAAACTGTGATGCCAACACTTTTGCTGAAGAGGCATTGGCGAAAGGTGCACGTTTCGTAATAATTGACAATCCTGCATATCAAACAAGTGACAACATGCTGGTTGTAAACAACAGTCTGGAAGCGCTTCAGCAACTGGCCAGGCACCACAGGCGCACTTTAGGGCTACCTGTTATTGCATTAACCGGTAGTAACGGTAAAACCACCACTAAAGAGCTTATAAATGTTGTTCTCTCCAAAAAATACAATACAGTTGCAACTATAGGCAACCTCAACAACCACATAGGCGTACCTCTTACGCTTCTGTCATTTACCAAAGATACCGAAATAGGGATTGTGGAAATGGGCGCTAACCATCAAAAAGAAATTGAACTACTGTGCAGTATTGCTGAACCCAATTTTGGCTATATAACTAATTTCGGCAAGGCGCATCTTGAGGGATTTGGCGGAGTTGAAGGTGTTATAAAAGGCAAAAGTGAATTGTATGACTACCTTAAGGCCAACGTTAAAACAGCTTTTGTTAATATTGACGATAATATCCAAAACGAAAAAACCGAAAATCTTTCACGCTATACTTTTTCAGCCAAAAACTATAATTGCGATGTACGGATTGAAAACATTGAGGCTGAACCGATGGTTACCATTACCTATCACGGGGTAAAAATACAATCTAACCTTATTGGTATTTACAATGCTGCAAATATCAGCGCAGCAATTGCAATAGGCCACTATTTTAAAATAAGTGATACGAAAATAAAAGAAGCCATTGAAGGATATACACC
>JBQGDS010000089.1:0-1693 GCA_052039185.1 Flavobacterium sp. | reverse complement strand
GATGTTGTTGCCAGCCTTGCTAATGCGGGCGGACTAGCAGGTATAACTATATCGGCTGATGGTGAATTGTCTCTTTCAGATATGGCACAGCAAGGCACATATACCATTACTTATAATTTATGCGAGGAAGGAAATCCAACCAACTGCACCACTGCTGAAGCTATTGTTGTAGTTGGCCCGTCAATGGGACGTGAAGACTTTACTGCAATAATTGCCACTGTTTACCCTAACCCGGCAACTAATGAAGTATATATCAAATTATCAGATATTTCGACGCACAAAAATGCCAGGGTAACTGTATTTGACATGAACGGAAGGACAGTGATAGAAAGATCATTAAACAATGACCTGGAGCAGATAAATGTTTCTGCGCTTGAATCCGGTGTATATCTTTTCAACATCACTTCCGATAGTGGAAAAACCACTAAGAGGATCATTAAAAATAAATAGTTTTTAATTTAGTTAAGAAAGCCGCCCCGATGAAGGGCGGCTTTTTGTTTTTAACTGTAATCATCAGGTTCAATATGTACAAGTATCCGTGCTATGCCGGGTATGGTTTTACGCAGCCTGTCTTCCAGTTCATGCGCCAGCCTGTGCCCCTCCTTAACGGTGCTGTTGGCATTTACAATGGCATGAAGATCTACATAATAATACATGCCGGCTTTTCGTACATAGCATTTTTCTGTGCCCAGAATTCCTTTTACTTTAACAGCCTCTGCCCTTATCATTTCCACTACATCTTCATGCAGGTGCTCGTCCATAATTTCGCCAAGTGCAGGCCTGAAAATAAGGTAGCTGTTGTACAATATAAATCCTGAAGCAAAAAGCGCTGCCCAGTCGTCGGCAGCCTCATAACCTTCTCCAAAGAATAATGCAATTGATATACCTATAAATGCCGCTACCGATGTTATAGCATCGCTGCGGTGATGCCAGGCATCTGCTTTAAGAGATGTACTGTTGGTTTCCCTGCTCCTACGCATTACTATGCGGAATGATATTTCTTTCCAGAGAATAATGGCGCCAAGTACAATAAGTGTCCACGAAGCAGGGGGCTCATGCGGCGTTTGTATATTAAGTATACTCTCGTAAGCTATTACAGTAGCCGAAGTAATAAGAAAGCCTACTACAATAAATGTTATGAGCGCCTCTGCCCTGCCGTGCCCGTAAGGATGGTTTTCATCAGCGGGGCGATTGGAGTATTTTATACCAAAAAGCACCAGCATTGAAGAAAAAATATCGGTGGTAGATTCAATTGCATCAGCTACCAACGCGTATGAATTACCTAAAATACCCGCTGTACCTTTTATCAAAGCCAGCGCCGCATTACTCAACAGGCTGAAATAAGTAGCCTTTATGGCTTTATCCACATTGGTTTCTTCTACCATTTTGTAAGGTATTTATGTTGCACAGTGAGCACAAAGTTACGGTAATTGAAAACCTCCTTGGTGATGCCTCATAAAAATTATGATTATTTGACCTGCGCACTAACAAATAAATTACATCCATAAAATAGCGGGGATTACTCCCCGCTTCATCACAAAATGTAACCTAATTTTAAAAAAGTGATTAGTCCAGCTTTACAAAACGGATAGCTGTACCGCCTCCGGCAGCAAGCTTCAGTTTTAAAACAGTAGCATTGGTAACTTCCTGTTTTGATATGGTTACCGGATAAGGATTCGTTTTATAATCAGCT
>JBQGDS010000088.1:0-15707 GCA_052039185.1 Flavobacterium sp. | reverse complement strand
GCATAAGCGTAGTACTCATGCTGTTTGGTATCGCGCTGCTCATACAGGGCTTTTTCCCAAAAGACGGGGAAGTGGTAGATTCAGCAATTAAAACACTGAGAATAAAGTAAAAAAAAAGCTATCAGAAATGATAGCTTTTTTTGTTGAGGCATCGAGCGGATTCGAACCGCTGTAGCAGGTTTTGCAGACCTGAGCCTAGCCACTCGGCCACGATGCCATTATGTATGGTTGGCAAATTTACATATATTTTGCACTATCGCAAGAAAAATTGCCTGTAAATTTTAATTTTCATATACTTGCTTCAAAATAAAATAATTAACATTTCGTTAATGGTTTTTTAACTTTTGTTTGCAATGAAAAAGTTTAATCACCTTAAATCCCTGCTATGCTTTATTGGTTGTGGTCTGGCCATCACAACGTTAAGCAGGGTTATCCTGTTTTTTATATTTAAAGAAAGGATAAATGATACGCCTGATTATTGGCATATTTTCCCTATTGGCCTTCGTTTCGATCTTATTTTATTATGTTATTTATCGTTTCTTCCGGCGGTAATTATTTCGTTAGTACCTGGTAAGCAGTTGCAGTACTTACAGCGTTTTCTCAATATTTATTATATATTTTTCCTTACCCTGCTATTACTAATGGAGTTATCAAGCCCTGATTTTATAAAACAGTATGATACAAGGCCAAACAGGTTATTCCTTGATTATCTTATTTATCCGCGTGAAGTGGTAGGAACATTACTTAAAAGTTACCTTGGTTCTATCATAATAACTTTTGTAACCGTTGGATTGTTTATAACAGTACTGGTTAAAAAAAGAAAACAGTTATTTGGTATATCCTGTACTCCCTATAAATACAAATTAATGCTGTTTCCGCTGGTTGCATTCCTGTTATTTTTTGGGGCACGCTCCAGTCTTACTTCCAAAAGGCCTATTAATGCCAGTAATGCGGTTTTTTCATTTGACCAGCTTACCAATTCTATTGGGCTTAATTCATTATATACGGTAGCATTTGCTGCCTATTCTTTAAAAAATGAAGATAATGCCGCTAAAATGTATGGCAAAATGGAAGCTGATGAAGCATATGCAAGGGTTAAAAAATACATGACCGCAACGCCTGATGAATTTACAGATAATGATTTACCATTATTGCACAGGCAGACACCTGATACTATTAATGCTAAGCCTTACAATATTGTTATTTTCCTTCAGGAGAGCTTAGGAGCGGAATATGTAGGCAGCCTTGGCGGATTGCCGCTAACTCCTGAATTTGATAAGCTTACGCAGGAAGGTATGCTGTTTACCAATATGTATTGTACAGGTACGCGCAGTGTAAGGGGTATTGAAGCTGTTGTATCGGGTTTTTTACCCACACCATCAGAAAGCGTGGTTAAACTCAGTAACTCGCAAACTGATTTCTTTACCATTGCCGAAGTACTGGAGCAAAAAGGTTATGATACCAGCTTTATTTATGGAGGTATGGCTAATTTTGATAATATGGCTTCCTTTTTTAATGGTAACGGTTTTGAAAATATTATTGATCAGGAGGATTTTGATGTCGACGGTAACAAATATGCACTTCGTGGCACGTGGGGCTACAGTGATGAAGACCTGGTTGTTAAGGCTAATGATTATTTTAAAAAGCAAAATGGTAAACCTTTCTTTTCACTAATGTTTTCAACATCTAACCATGAGCCGTTTGAATTTCCTGATGGAAGGATAAAATTGTATGATAAGAAGAAAAATACAGTAAACAATGCCATGAAATATGCTGATTTTTCTATAGGGAAATTCTTTGACCTGGCTAAAAAAGAGGACTATTTCAAAAACACGATTTTTATAGTAGTGGCTGATCATAACACACGTACTTATGGTAAAAACCTTGTACCTGTTAATAAGTTCCATATACCGGCGCTTATTATAGGGCCTAATGTTACTAAAGGCAAAAAATATACTGAATTATGCAGCCAGATTGACATTGTACCTACGCTACTGGATATTGCTGGGCTGGATGTAGAAATACCAACACCGGGCAGGAATATATTCGATATACAACCGGGTACCAAAGGCAGGGCAATAATGCAATTTCATGATACCAATGCATTCAGGGTTGAAGACCAGGTAGTCATAATGCAGCCCAACAGGGAACCATTACAGTTTAAAATTATCAGCGATACAGAGCTTAAGCCTGTAAAGCTTGACCCTGAGCTGGCAAGAGATGCACTGGCACATGTAACGGCAGCATCAGATTTATATAGTGGCGGTAAATACAAAATCAAAAAGCATAAGAAATAAAAAAACGGGAGTAATCCCGTTTTTTATGTCCTGTACTCTTCTATCTGTATAGTTACGGCTTCAACATCACCACCTATTGGCGGATTAAGTTTTGATACGCCTAAAAGTATTCTTGATACCGATGGCAGCTCATCAAAAATGCGTTTTACTATACGGTGCGCCACATGCTCTAGCAATTTAGAGCGTATTGCCATTTCTTCCCTTACAATCCTGTTTAAATGTACATAATCTACAGCATCGGCCAGTTCGTCGGTCTCTATTGCTTTACGCATATCGGTTTTAATTTCAAGGTCAACCCTGTAATCACTACCTATTTTACTTTCTTCCATAAGGCATCCATGATAGGAAAAAGTGCGTATATTCTGAAGTTTTATAGTACCCATAATTGTAGTTTAAGGTTCAAAGTTCAAAGTTATGAAGTTTACGCATTATCTTCAGTATACTTTTAAGGTTAATCATACAACTTTCCAACTTTTCAACATTAAGACTTTCCAACTTTCTGACTACCTTTGCACTCTTATTTATCTATCTATATGTCAACTGAAGAAAGATCGCTCAATTTTATCGAACAAATAATTGAAGAAGATTTAAAGAACGGGTTACAGCAGGATAAGCTGCGTTTCAGGTTCCCGCCTGAACCAAACGGTTACCTGCATATAGGCCATGCCAGCTCTATATGCCTTAATTTTGGACTGGGGCTAAGGTATAATGCACCTGTAAACCTGCGTTTTGATGATACTAACCCTGCCAAGGAAGAGCAGGAATATGTAGATGCTATAAAGCGTGATATTGAATGGCTTGGCTACGAATGGGCTGAGGAACGCTATGCATCGGATTATTTCCAGCAGATGTATGACTGGGCGGTAGAGTTCATTAAAAAGGGTAAAGCATATGTTGACAGCCAGTCATCTGAAGAGATGGCCAAGCAAAAAGGAACACCATCCCAGCCGGGCACTGACAGCCCTTACCGTAACCGTACGGTAGAGGAGAACCTTGACCTTTTCGAAAGGATGAAAAAAGGTGAATTCCAGGAAGGTACGCATGTGCTTAGGGCTAAGATTGACATGACATCGAGTAATATGCTGATGCGTGACCCGCTTATGTACCGTATACTGCACAAACACCATCACCGTACTGCGAATGACTGGTGTATATACCCAATGTATGACTGGGCACATGGCGAAAGTGATTATCTTGAGCAGATTACACACTCGCTCTGCACACTTGAATTTTTAATGCACAGGGAACTGTATGACTGGTTCCTTGACCAGATATATGATGATAAACTGGTAAGGCCAAAGCAACGCGAATTTGCCCGCCGTAACCTGAGCCATACTGTTGTAAGTAAGCGTAAGCTGTTACAATTGGTACAGGAAGGCCATGTTACCGGATGGGATGACCCGCGCATGTCAACCATATCAGGTATGAGAAGGAGAGGATATCCGCCTATGGCTATCCGTAACTTTGCCGATACCATTGGTATTGCAAAGCGTGTAAACCTTATTGATGTTTCGTTACTTGAGTTCTGCGTGCGTGAGGAGCTTAATAAAACTGCACCACGTGTTATGGCAGTGCTTGACCCTGTTAAGCTTGTAATTACAAACTATCCTGAAGGTAAAGAAGAATGGCTTGATGCCGAGAACAATCCTGAGGATGAAAGTGCCGGTTCACGCCAGGTTCCTTTCAGCAGGGAATTGTATATTGAGCGTGAAGACTTTATGGAGAATGCTAACAGTAAGTATTTCCGTCTTACGTTAGGTAAGGAGGTGCGCCTTAAAAATGCTTACATTATTAAAGGTGAAAGCGTTATAAAGGATGCTGACGGTACTATTACAGAAATACATGCTACTTATGATGCCGATTCTAAAAGCGGAAGTGGTACTGAAGCAAGTATGCGTAAGGTAAAAGGTACTATTCACTGGGTATCTGTTCCTCATGCGGTTGAAGCAGAGGTAAGAGTGTATGACAGGCTGTTTACCCATGAGGCGCCTGATGCCGATAAAGATGTAGATTTTAAGGAATATATCAATCCAAATTCGCTTGAAGTTATAAAGGGTTATCTTGAACCGGGCCTTAAAGAAGCCAAAGCAGGGGAGAGATACCAGTTCCAGAGGCTGGGCTATTTTTGTGTAGATAAAGACTCATCTGCAGAAAAAATTGTTTTTAATAAAACAGTTGGCCTTCGTGACACATGGGCTAAAATCGAAAGTAAAGAATAATTTTTAATTATAATTATCATTTATAAAACCTGAAGATTTCTTCAGTTTTTTTATTATTTATAAATTCTATATAAAAACTCAATTTAATAGATTTATACTTAAAAAATTGGCTTTTATAAATCATGTTTCCGCTATTTATTTTTGTAAGAAAGGTATTTGTATATTACAGTTGAAGAAAATCTTTTAAATAGCCTTATTTAGCTTTTTCACATACTTTGGCTAATAGTTAACTACTTATTAACATCTTACAAATTTTTAAAATCCGTATCTTTATAAAACAAATTATTAATTCACTTAAAATTTAAAATTATGGCTGGTAAAACAGGAACAATAGCAGCCGTACTTGCAGGTGCGGCAGTAGGAGCAGCTTTAGGGATTTTATTTGCCCCTGAAGAAGGTGCTAAAACAAGAAGAAAAATTAAAGACGGTTATGGCGCTAAAAGAGATGAGCTAAAAGATAAGCTAAATGAACTTACCGAAACTATTAAAGGTAAATTCGGCGGAGCTAAGCAGGATCTTGAAAGCTCGCTTGATAATCTTGTGACTAACGTAGAACATAAGAAAGACGAAATTATTGAAGCGCTTGAACGTAAGCTGGAAGAACTAAAAAGTACTAAGGCGCCTCAGTCTAAATAAAACCACTGGAATATGGCATTTGGAGAAGTAAAGGAAAACATTGACGACTTGAAGAAACAGGCTAAAGAGCTGCTTGATGTGAACATCAGGTATTATAAGCTATGGGGCTTTAAGCTGCTTATGAAATCAACAACCATGATGCTGAAGATGTTTCTTCTGGCCATCATGCTTTTGATTGTTACCATCTTCTTCTCTATTGCACTGGCTTTAGGTATAGGCTACTGGCTTGATAACTTTGCCTATGGTTTCCTTATTGTATGGGTATTATACCTTATTGTGGCCATATTTATTTATAAAGTACAGGATAAAATTGTGGAAGGCCCTATACTGGCGCGTTTTTCAAGGTTATTCTTTAAAAAATATTAGTTATGGCAACCACAAAAGTATATTACACCTACGAAGAGATAAACAGGGATCTTGAAATACTAAAAGTAGAAAAAGACCTTGCTTATCATAAATTATTGAAAGAGGTTGAAGAAACCAAAGAAAGCCTTGAATTTAAAAACCTGATAGGGGATGGCCCTAAAAAAGTTTTGAATGTGCTTGGTTCATTAGGCGGCCCGCTTAAAAGTGCCGCACTTACCTTCCTCTTTAAAAAGATATTTTAATAAAAGTCCCGCCACCATGGCGGGACTTTTTGTATTTACGGATTTGTTGACCAAAGGCTTACATCTTTTACCAAAGCTCTTCTTGGCAGCTTTAAGTGCCCTACAAGCAATTCGGCAAAGTCTTCCGGCTGCAGGGTAGTATCAGGGTTGCCATCGGTAAGGTTCAGGTTTTTGGCCATATCAGTAGCTATGGTGCTTGGTGTCATGGTAAATACCCTTATGTTATCTTTCCTCACTTCCTGCATTAATGATTCTGACATGCCAATCATACCAAATTTAGATGCACTGTAAGCGCTTGTTACAGCTGCACCTTTAAGCCCTGCACTTGATGAAATGTTTACAATATCGCCACTTTTGCGGTCTTTCATTTCTGCAAGCACAGCCCTTGTAGCGTAGTAAGCGCCAAAAACGTTTGTTTTAACCACGTTTTCCCATTCTTCCACACTCAGCTCAAGGAATTTGCCAAACTTCCCTATACCGGCATTATTTACAAGTATATCAACTTGTCCAAGTTCTGCTTTAAGGCTGTTAAATGCTGTAATGATCTGCTCATTGCTTGTAATATCAGCTACAGCATATGCTACTTTTATTTCAGGGTTAACTTTCTTAGCTTCTTCTGCTACCGCATTAAGGTCAGCTTCAGTTCTGGCCAGAAGCCCAAGATTAACGTTGTTTTTTGCCAGTTCAAGTGCTATTGCTTTACCAAGCCCTTTGCCTGCTCCGGTTATAAATGCTGTTTTTCCGTTTAATGTTTCCATAAATGTTTAAAATATTATAGTACAAATTTCCGCTTATTTCCGGATATAAAAAAATCCCGCTGGTGGACGGGACTTTACTTTTATTCTTCAGGGTTGGTATATGATTCAGTGTCATATCCCTGATCGTCATTCCTTTTTTTCCGTTCGTTATTTTCTTTATTCCTGTTACCTTTTTTAATAGCTTCACCCACCTGGTTTGATGCTGTGAATGATGCCACCATGTTGTTTAGCATATCACTGCCTGCCTGTGGAGAGTTTGGTAAAAGTATAAGGTTAGAGTTTGTGTCGCTGCCTATGGCCTGTAACGTATCATAATGCTGTGTTACTACAATAAGCGCTGATGCTTCCTGGCTGTTGATGCCCACCTTATTCAGTACATCCACACTTTCTACAAGCCCACGTGCAATTTCACGCCTTTGGTCGGCAATACCCTGGCCCTGCAGCCTTTTACTTTCAGCTTCAGCTTTAGCTTTCGCTACAATACGTATACGTTGTGCCTCCGCTTCATACTCAGCAGCCGATTTTTCCCTGTCGGCAGCATTAATACGGTTCATGGCATTTTTAACCTGGATATCCGGGTCAATATCAGTAATAAGTGTGTTGATGATATCATAACCATAGGTTGTCATGGCATCATTCAGCTCACGTTTTACGGCTATAGCAATATCATCTTTACGTTCAAACACATCATCCAGGCGAAGTTTAGGCACTTCGGCACGCACAACGTCAAACACGTATGATGTAATCTGGTCATGCGGATATTCCAGCTTGTAGAACGCCTCATACACCTTATCCTGTATAACCTTGAACTGAACTGAAACTTTCATTTTCACAAATACGTTCTCTTTGGTCTTGGTTTCTATTATTACATCAAGCTGTTGTATCTTAAGGTTTACCCTTCCCGCTATACGGTCTATAATTGGTATCTTTAAATGAAGTCCTGCCTGGCGTATGCTCAGGAATTTACCAAATCGCTCCACAATAACAGCGGTTTGCTGCTTTACAGTAAAGAACGATGACAGGAAAATAATAAAGCCGAAAAATAATAATACATACAAAGGAATGTTCTCCATGATTGATTGATTTAAAAGTTTGTTGGTAATATACAATTTATTTTAAAGGTATATTAGTTTATAATTAATGCTATTTTTAAAATATATAACAGAGATATATCTAAATTCTATAATCTTAAGTTTAAAAATGAATAAAGTTTTTTTTGAAATTCCTATTTATAGAACAACTGAACAAAATCATGATTCAGATATGAAAGATATTATTGATAGACAATGTAGTAAATATCCATTCTTAGAAGGAAGTTATTTAGAGAATTTTAAAGTTACAATTCAAGAAAAATCTTGCTATCAGTGGAAATATAATGATATTATTGGATATTTAAATTTGTACATTTTTGGTTCGCAATTGCGTGTTGATTATTACCTTATTTCAAACAAAAGAATCAATAAGGGTATTATCAAAAAGAAGTTCATAAATAATTGGAAAACTTATGAAGCCGATATCGATAAAACAAAATCTTCTATTGAAATCTTTGAATGGATTTTAAAAGAACTAAAAGATTTGGAAAAGAGGAAATTTAGAAAAAGATATTTTGATTTACATTCATTTCAATTAATAGGAAAATATGTTGATTGGAAATCTTTAGTTAATGAACTCAATTCTCGCTTACCCAAAAATTATTAATCAAAATGTTTTTATGTTTAAATTTGAAAGCCTCCTTTATTAGGAGGCTTTCGAATTTATGATAATGTTGCTTTAGCTTTATGTATCCTGTTTATGGTTTCTTCCTTACCTATCATTGCCATAATATCGAACAGGTGAGGTCCTTTCATGGCCCCTACAAGGCTTAAACGCAGGGGCTGCATTACTTTACCCATCCCTATGCCATTTTCTTCCATCCAGGCCTTTATAGTGTTTTCCAGGTTGGCTGATGAAAAATCAAGCGTGTTGGTAAGCAGTTCTGTAAGCTGATCCATAATTTCTCCTGTTTCAGGCTTCCAGTTCTTTACTGCTTTTTCATCATAGCTTTCAGGCGCTGTAAAGAAATAGTCACTAAGTTCCCATAGCTCGCTTGCAAAGGTGGCACGTTCTTTAATAAGTGCTACTACTTCGGTAATATATTCAATAGGCTTGTTGATGCCTTTTTCTAAAAGTATATGCGATAACTGCTGCGCAATTACAGCATTATCCTGCCTGTGGAAGTACTGATGGTTGAACCACTTGTTCTTTTCAGGATCAAACTTGGCGCCTGCCTTGTGCACCTTTTCCAGGTCAAATAGCTGTACAAGCTCATCAAGTGTAAACAGCTCCTGGTCAGTACCCGGATTCCAGCCCAGTAGTGCAAGGAAGTTAATAACAGCACCCGGCAGGTAGCCTTCTTCACGATAACCTGATGATTTGGTACCATCAATATTTTTCCACTCAAGTGGGAAAACCGGGAAGCCAAGCTTATCGCCATCACGTTTTGAAAGCTTACCATTACCCACAGGTTTTAAGATGAGCGGAAGGTGAGCAAATTCAGGCGCCTCCCAGCCAAATGCCCTGTACAAAAGTACATGTAAGGGCATGGAAGGAAGCCATTCTTCACCACGTATAACGTGGGTGGTTTCCATAAGGTGGTCATCTACAATATTAGCCAGGTGATAAGTAGGCATGCCGTCACTCTTAAATAATACTTTATCGTCAAGCAGGCTGGTTTCAAATTTTACATCCCCACGAATTATATCTTTAAGGAAAAGTGTTTCGCCAACCGGTATTTTAAAACGTATAACATATTCTTCTCCCGCAGCAATCCTTTTTTGGGTTTCCTCAACCGGTATGTTCAGGGAATTGTCCAGTGTTCCACGTGTGGCATGGTTGTATATAAATGTTTTGCCATCGGCTTCTGCAGCAGCCCTTTCCTTATCCAGCGCTTCGGCAGTGTCAAAAGCATAATAGCCCCATCCGCTGTCAATAAGCTGCTGTGCATAGGCTTTATAAATTTCCTTACGCTCGCTCTGGCGGTACGGCCCGAATTTCCCTTCTTTGCCAATGCCTTCGTCAAACGGTATTCCGCACCATTCCAAGGCTTCAATAATATATTCTTCAGCGCCCGGAACAAAACGGTTCTGGTCGGTATCTTCAATCCTCAAATAGAATACACCGTTATGCTTTTTAGCGAACAAATAATTGAATAGGGCAGTCCTTACACCGCCTATATGCAGTGGGCCCGTAGGGCTGGGTGCAAAACGCACGCGTACTTGTTTAGACATTGTTGTTGAAATATTTTGACACAAAGATACAATTACAATGGCTAAAGCATCAAACTGAAACTGTCAAAATATGCTGTTACAAACATTAACAGCAGGTTATCAACACGCATCGGTTCATTTTTGCGTTTATACTACGAATAGAATTTGTATTTTTATCGGTTATTAACAATTGTTGTCGATTTGGAAGCACAAAACATTATATACGCCAAACTGGAAAGCTTTATAAAAAAGTATTATACCAATGAGTTATTGCGTGGTAGTATCCTCTTTATTGGGCTGGGACTAATGTATTTTATCTTTACGCTTTTAGTTGAATATTTCCTTTGGCTGCCACAAACGGGGCGTACAATTTTATTCTGGCTTTTTATAGCGGTTGAAGGCTTTTTGCTGTTGCGGTTTATACTGTTTCCGTTATTTAGGCTTTTTAAATTACAGAAGGGCCTTGATTATCATGAGGCATCTAAAATAATTGGCAGCCATTTCAGCGAAATAAGTGATAAGCTTACTAATTTCCTCCAGCTTTCAGTACAATCTCAGCAATCAGAATTACTTGCGGCGTCAATTGAACAGAAAGCAGATACGCTACAGCCTATACCTTTTACCAACGCGGTTAATTTCAAGAAGAATGTAAAGTACATTCCATACGCAGCTATACCTTTATTGCTGATAATCTTTTTCCTTGTAAGTGGTAATTCATCCATCATTACACAAAGCTTTGGCAGGGTAGTACACTATGA
Source organism: Flavobacterium sp. (assembly GCA_052039185.1). Classification (GTDB taxonomy): domain Bacteria; phylum Bacteroidota; class Bacteroidia; order Flavobacteriales; family Flavobacteriaceae; genus Flavobacterium. Next base: position 5,186 of record JBQGDS010000088.1, on the reverse strand, counting down.
TAAGCATTATGCACCGCCTGCGCCTTTTGAATTCAGGATATTGAATAATTCCCTGACGGCACAGCAGGATACTGATTTTGTGCTTCAGGTAGAAACATTGGGCAGAGTAGTACCGGAAAATGCCATGATTAGTATAGGTGATGAGAATTATTATCTGGAAACCGTTAAGCCCGGCGTATTCCAATACCGATTTGAAAAACCTGCCAAAACTATTGCGTTTCAGTTAAAGGCTAATGAGGTTACTTCAAGGCCTTACGAATTGTCGGTTGTAGCTGTACCTACCATTGCCAATTTTGAAATGGTACTTAATTTCCCATCTTATCTGGGTAAAAAAGCGGAAGTGGTGCGTGGAACAGGCAATGCAGTTGTTCCAGAGGGTACGCAAGTTACCTGGCTTGTACAGGCACTGGCTACTACCGGAGTTGATTGGGCAGGGGTAAATGGCACAACTGCTTTCAGGAAAGATGATGGTGGGTTTATTATATCTAAAACTATACTTCATAATACAGATTACCAGGTTCTTACATCGAACTCTAAGGTAAAATACCATGAGAAACTGAATTACCAGATCTCAACAATCAAGGATCAGTACCCAAGTATTAGTGTTTCAGCTGCACCGGATAGCCTTAAACTGAAAAAGCAGGTAATATTAGGCAACCTTTCAGACGATTACGGTTTAACAAAGCTACAGGTAGTGTATTATCCTAAAGATGCACCCAATGCTATAAAGCGTGCCAACCTTCCTGTAAAGAAACAGCCTGTAGATCGTTTTTATTATACTTTTCGTGATGGGCTTAACCTGCCTGGCGGAGTGTCATATGAATATTATTTTGAGGTTTTTGATAATGATGCGGTGCATAATTATAAGAGCTCTAAGTCATCAGTTTTCTCTCACAGGGAGCTTACACAGGATGAGCAGCAGGAACAAACCCTACAGGAACAGAACAGCAATATAAACAGTCTTGAAAAATCGATAAAGAACCAGGATAAGCAGTTGAGCGAGCTTGAAAAGCTTCGTAAAATGGGCAAGGAAAAAACCAATATGGATTTTAAAGACCAGAAGAAGGTTCAGGATTTCATCAACCGCCAAAAGCAGCAGGATGAAATGATGAAGGAGTATTCTAAAAAGCTGCAGGAAAACCTTGAACAATTTAATCCTGAAAAGAAAGATGAGTTTAAGGAGGAGCTTATGAAGCGCTTGGAAAAGAATGAAAAGGAAGCTGAGAAAAACCAGAAACTTCTTGATGAATTGAAGGAGCTTACTAATAAGCTTAAGCAAGAAGAACTATTTGATAAGATTGATAAGTTTAAGCAGAATACCAAAAACCAGTCTAAAAACCTGGAACAGCTGGTGGAACTTACCAAACGTTTTTATGTTGAAAAGAAAGCACAGCAGTTAGCTGATAAACTAAATAAACTGGCCGACAAGCAGGATAAGCTTGCCGATAATATGGATAACAACGCCCAGAAACAGGATGAGCTGAATAAGGAGTTTGATAAGCTTCAGGAGGAGATGAAGGAACTGCAGAAGCAGAACGATGAACTTAAAAAACCTATGGATATCCCTGCCGATAAACAGGAGCAGCAAAGCATAGACCAGGATATGGATAAGGCCAAAGAGGAGCTGGACAAGCAGAATTCCAACAAGGAGCAAAAAGCATCTAAAGCTAAACCCAAGCAAAAGTCGGCTGCCCAAAAAATGAAAAAGATGGGCGGTAAAATGATGGAGATGATGGAATCAGGCGGAATGGAACAAATGGAAGAAGATGTAAAGATGCTGCGCCAGATATTAGATAATCTTTTAGCCTACTCTTTCACCCAGGAAGATGTCATGAAACAGTTTAAAGGAACATCGGCTAAATCATCCGGCTATGGTTCGTATCTTAAGAAACAGCAGGATTTAAAGCAGCAGTTCCGTCATGTTGATGACAGCCTTTTTGCATTGTCGCTACGCAATCCGAAAATTACGGAGGAGATAACCCGTGAAGTTGGTAATGTTCATTACTCTATGGATAAAGCTTTGGCCGACCTTTCGGAAATGATGGTTCCACGCGGTGTGGCGAATCAGCAATATGCTATTACAGCGTCAAACAAATTAGCCGATATGCTGAGTGATGCTTTGAACAATATGCAGGCACAAATGCAGATGCAGGGCGAAGGTTCCGGTAAGGGTAAAGGTAAGGGGCAGGGTAAAGAAATCCAATTGTCTGATATTATCCAGAAGCAGGAAGGTCTTGCTAAAAAAATGCAGGAAGGTTTGCAAAAGGGTAACCAGGGAAAAGGTAAACCCGATAAAGACGGACAGAAAGGTAATGAAGGTGAAGGTGGAGAAGGTGAAGCAGGAGAGCTTTTAGAGATTTATAAAGAACAGCAGCAATTGCGTGAGCAGTTACAGCGTGCCCTTGAAAAAGAAGGTATGGGCGGTAACGGGCAAAATGCTTCAAGACAAATGAAGGAGATTGAGAAGCAGCTACTGAACAAAGGCTTTAAAAATGAAACCCTGCAACGTATGCAGAATCTGAAGCATGAGCTTTTAAAGTTGGACAAAGCAATTCAGCAGCAGGGTGAGGAGAATAAAAGGCAGTCTCAAACCAATAAAAAGGACTTCACAAACAGTGCTAATCAGCTGCCCCCTGCACTTAAAGAATATTTGAATAGTGTAGAGATATTAAACAGACAAAGCTTACCTTTGCGCCCAAATTTCAATCAAAGGGTTCAAACCTACTTTAAAAAGAATGATTAGTTTTAATTACGAAACTGATTTTGAGCTTCAGGATGAAGCTTTGTATCAGGACTGGCTTACAAGAATTATAGCATCTGAAGGTAAAAAAGAAGGTGAAGTTAATTATATTTTTTGTGATGATGAATACCTTTTAGAAATAAATATTCAGTATCTGGATCATGATACGCTTACTGATATAATCAGTTTTGATTACACTGTGGGTAACGAAATTAACGGAGACATCTTTATATCTATAGAAAGGGTAATAGAAAATGCTGCTGACTTTGGCGTACAGTTTGAAGAGGAGCTAAAGCGGGTTATGGCCCACGGCATATTACATTATTGCGGTTATAAAGATAAGTCTGATGAAGACGAACAATTAATGCGCCATAAAGAAGATGAAAAAATTGCTTTGTTCCACGTGGAACAATAGTAATTAAATGCAAGTGATAATTTAAAATGTTCCACGTGGAACACGATGCGAAAATGTTTAACGAAGTATATGATGTAATTGTAGTGGGTGCAGGCCATGCAGGTAGCGAAGCTGCTGCGGCCGCCGCTAATATGGGTTCTAAAACCCTGTTGGTCACCATGAGTTTGCAAAACATAGCGCAAATGTCATGCAATCCTGCTATGGGGGGTATTGCAAAAGGGCAAATAGTGCGTGAGATTGATGCATTGGGCGGGTATTCCGGTATTGTAACTGATAAGACCGCAATACAGTTCAGGATGCTCAACAAATCAAAGGGACCTGCTATGTGGAGTCCGCGTGCGCAAAGCGACAGGATGCGTTTTGCCGAAGAATGGAGACTGATGCTGGAGGCGACGCCAAATCTTGACTTTTACCAGGAAATGGTTTCAGGAATTTTAATAGAGAATGGAAAAGTTACAGGAGTACGCACCTCACTGGGTATCGAAATAAAGGCTAAATCTGTTGTGCTTACTAATGGTACTTTTCTTAACGGATTAATCCATATAGGAGAGAAGCAATTTGGAGGAGGCAGAGCAGGAGAAAGTGCTGCCTATGGTATTACCGAAGATTTAGTGCGTGCAGGCTTTGAGTCTGGTAGAATGAAAACCGGAACACCGCCACGTGTTGATGGGCGTTCTCTTGATTATTCTAAAATGATTGAGCAGCCGGGAGACGATAATCCCGATAAGTTTTCATATTCAGCCGTCACAAAACCGCTTACACAACAGCGGTCCTGCTGGATGACCTATACATCGGAAGAAGTGCATAATCTGCTTCGTGAAGGTTTTGACCGTTCGCCAATGTTCAATGGGCGTATTAAAAGTCTAGGGCCGCGTTATTGCCCATCAATAGAAGATAAGATAAATCGTTTTGCTGATAAGGACCGCCACCAGATATTTGTTGAACCTGAAGGCTGGCAAACGGCAGAAGTATACGTAAATGGTTTTTCTACGTCGCTTCCTGAAGATGTACAATTTAAAGCATTGCGTTCGGTTGCCGGTTTTGAGAATGTAAAGTTCTTCCGCCCGGGTTATGCAATCGAATACGATTATTTCCCACCAACACAGCTTAAACATTCCCTTGAAACAAAACTGGTTGAAGGATTGTACTTTGCCGGGCAGATAAATGGCACAACCGGTTATGAAGAAGCCGCTGCACAGGGATTAATGGCTGGGATAAATGCACATTTAAAAGTTCAAGATAAAGAACCGTTTATTTTAAAGCGTGACGAAGCGTATATTGGAGTGCTTATAGATGACCTGATTACTAAAGGAACAGAAGAGCCATACAGGATGTTTACTTCACGTGCGGAATACAGGACATTACTTCGACAGGATAATGCAGATTTCAGGCTTACGCCTTTGTCGTATGAAATTGGGCTTGCAAAAGAGGATCGTTTGCGCAGAATGGAAAAGAAAAGAGATGCCAGCGAAGCGTTTGTAAACTTCTTTAAGGAGACAAGTGTTACAGTTGCTGAGGCTAATCCGGTTTTAGAAGCAAAAGATACTGCACCAATTGTACAAACCGACAGGATGTTTAAAATATTCTCACGCCCGCAAATTGAACTTGAAGATATGCTTAAGTTTGATAAAGTACGTAATTATATAGCAGAGCATAATCTTGACAGGGAAATGGTGGAACAGGCCGAGGTGCAGGTTAAATATTCCGGTTATATTGAAAAGGAACGTAACAATGCCGATAAGCTAAATCGTTTAGAGGATATTAAAATTCCTGAAAACTTTGATTATGACAAAGTGAAATCATTATCATATGAAGCAAAAGAAAAAATGAAAAAAATACGCCCGGTTACTATTTCGCAGGCATCACGTATTAGCGGAGTATCACCAAGTGATGTGTCGGTATTATTAATACATATGGGAAGATAATTATGATGTTCCACGTGAAACCAAATGTAAAAACCCTTATATTTAAAGGGTTTTTGCTGTTTATAATGGTGATAATGCCTGTTGGCTGTATCACGCCACGCCACAT
>JBQGDS010000087.1:0-2075 GCA_052039185.1 Flavobacterium sp. | reverse complement strand
TTCTTTTGTTTTGGTAATGTGATGCTATTATCCTTTCCAGAATATTTTGAGGTGGAAGAATATTGGCTGGATAATTACCGGGGTTTTTTCCGCTGGCTGATTTTTGCACTTTCACTGCCATCGTTCCTGTATTCGGCAAGTGGTTATTATGTTTCTGCCTTTAAAAGTATGCGGGCAGGAGTACTTAATATTGATATCCCGATTGCGCTGGGTATTGTGGTAATGTTTGTTAGGAGCACGGTTGATATTGTTTTTGACCTGGGGCAGGGCTTTTTTGACAGTCTTACCGGGCTGGTTTTCTTTATGCTTTTAGGAAAGCTTTTCCAGCAGAAAACCTACAACTTCCTATCGTTCGAGCGGGATTTTAAATCCTATTTCCCTATAGCTGTTACCAAAATTTTACCGGACAGGACAGAAACATCGGTACCAGTGTATGATGTTGCGGCAGGGGACAGGCTGCTTATCCGCAACCAGGAACTTATCCCTGTAGATGGTATACTGATGAGCGACAGTACCGAGATTGACTACAGCTTTGTAACGGGAGAGGCTGTACCTATAACCAAACGTTCCGGCGATAAGCTTTTTGCCGGTGGCAAGCAAACAGGAAAAGTGATTGAGATGGAAGTGCTTGCTTCCGTATCACAAAGCTACCTCACGCAGTTGTGGAGTAATGAGGTGTTTACTAAAAAAGACGCCCGCAATTACAAAACCCTGACCGATACCATAAGCCATTATTTTACGCCTGTACTTATGCTTGTTGCAGTAGCATCATTCAGTATATGGATGTTTTATGATGTAACCACGGCATTTAATGTTTTTACTGCTGTGCTTATTGTAGCCTGCCCTTGTGCCTTGGCATTGAGTGCACCTTTTACACTGGGCAATGTGCTACGCATTATGGGTAAACGCAAGTTTTACCTGAAGAACGCTACCGTTATAGAACAGCTTGCCAAAATAGATACCCTTGTTTTTGACAAAACAGGTACGATAACTACCAATAAAAAATCAGCAATAGTTTTTGAAGGTACAGCTCCGGATGAAAAGCAGCTTCTTTTTATAAAAAATATACTTCGTGGCTCAAACCACCCGCTGAGCAGGATGATATATGAACAACTCCCGGTAACGCAGGTAGTACCTGTTGACGGGTTTGAAGAGATTACCGGCAAAGGCATACAGGGCTGTATTGATGGTTTTCATATTAAAATAGGTTCTGCTTCATTTGTTGAAGGCGCGGAGGAAACCCCATTGCAAACCAGTGTGCACGTAGCTGTAAACAGGCATTACCTGGGCAGGTATATTTTTGAGAACCAATACCGCGAAGGGCTTAAGGAATTGTTTGGTGTGCTTGGAAAAGAATATAAGCTGAAAATCCTGTCGGGCGATAATGAGGGTGAACGGAGAGTATTGGAACAATTACTGCCTGCGGGAACCGAATTTATATTCAACAGGAAACCGGAGCAGAAACTGGACTATATAAAGCGGCTTCAGGAAAATGGCAGCAAGGTAATGATGGTAGGTGATGGACTAAACGATGCCGGTGCCCTGGCACAAAGTAATGTAGGTATATCAATATCTGAAAATGTGAATGTGTTTTCACCAGCTTGCGATGGTATACTTGATGCTTCTCAGTTTAAAAAAATAGCCTACTTACTCAGGCTGTCCAAAAATACCATTAAAACCATCAAGATGAGTTTTACGCTATCATTACTGTATAACGTTGTTGGGCGGTCATTTGCTGTAACAGGCAACCTGTTACCGCTAACAGCAGCTATCATAATGCCGCTTAGTACGGTTACCATTATAAGCTTTGTAACTGTAATGAGTAATTATTACGCAAAAAAGGGAAACAAAAATTAAGAAAAAACCAAAGCATGACATATATCATGTTTTAAGAGGAACGGCGAAACTAATTTTGTTAACATAAAATTAAGAGGTATGAGCGTTATTTATTTATTAATCTCCATCAGTATCGTTGTGGCTGTGGCATTTTTATTCGCCTTTGTTAGGGCGGTAAAAAGCGGCCAGTATGACGATGACTACACCCCGTCGGTCAGGATGCTTTTCGACGATGAAAT
>JBQGDS010000086.1:0-2121 GCA_052039185.1 Flavobacterium sp. | reverse complement strand
ATAATAAACCTGTAATTTTGCACCTTGTTGCTGCTTTCCAGGAACTGATTGAAATTATAAGGAGGCTGCAACCGGGTGTAACGATGATTGTTCACGGGTTTTCTAAAAATACTCAGGTAGCAAAACAATTGCTGGATAATGGATTTTATCTTTCATTTGGTAAGTACCTGCTGCGCAATCCTGAACTTTCAGAAGTACTGGCAATGGTACCTGAGGACAGGTTTTTCCTCGAGACAGATACTATTGAGGAAGGCATTGAAGAAGTATATGCTAAAGCGGCTTTGGCACGAAATATGGATGTTGAAGCACTAAAAAATACAATTAGCACTAATTTTAAAACCGTTTTTAAAAATGGCTGAATGGACAGAGCGGGCCGAACTCTTATTTAAGAAGGAAGGCCTTGAAAAATTAAAGAATAGCCACGTTTTGGTAGTGGGGCTTGGTGGGGTTGGCTCATTTGCTGCCGAATTTATTGCCAGGGCAGGAGTAGGAACAATGACTATTGTAGATGGCGATGTGGTAGATATTACGAATATTAACCGCCAGATGCCAGCATTGCATTCTACTGTAGGGATGCCAAAGGTTGACATTGTGGGCGACAGGCTTATGGACATCAACCCTGAACTAAAACTGATACGCTTAAAGGAATTTCTTTCTCCTGACAGAGCTTATGACCTGGTGACAAACGAGTATGATTATGTTTTGGATTGTATAGACAGCATTACGCCAAAACTGAACCTCATCATGTCGGCACGCCGCAAAAAGGTAAAGATCATAAGCAACATGGGAGCAGGAGGTAAGTATGAAGCCGCAAAGGTAAAAGTAGCTGATATCAGTAAGACAGATGTATGTCCGCTTGCTAAAACCATACGAAAACGCTTAAAGAAAGAAGGAATAACTAAAGGGGTTAAGGCTGTGTTTTCAACGGAAACACCTGACCAGTCCAGTCTTAAAATGACAGATGGTCTAAACTTTAAAAAGTCTTTCTTCGGTACCAATAGCTGGATGCCTGCTTTGTTTGGGCTGCATGCTGCCGAAACCGTTATACGCTATTTACTGAAAAAGTAAAATAGATATACCTATAAAAAAAATTACCCCAAAAATTATTTGGGGTAATTTTTTTTATATTCTGAATTATATTATTCTTTTACAGGAGTAGGTGTTGTACGTGCCGGCTGTGCACTTGCAGGCTTAACGGTAGTACTTCCTGCCGGTTTATTTGCCGGGGTTGATGTTGTCGTTGTACGCGCAGTTGTTGTACCTGCAGATTTATTTTGTGTAGCTGCCGGTCTGGGAGCATTGCCCGATGGTTTAGGTGCTAACGCAGGTGTTACAGCAGCAGGTCTTGAAATTCCTGTGGCTGTACCAACATTTGTTGAGCCAGATACAGGCGGAACCGGTACAGCTGTCTCAACAGGTGATGTGGCAGGTTGCCCTACCGGAATATAAATATCAGTAACCCATTGTGATGGCCTTTTGGTTTCCTTAATACCGCGTGTATACACCTCAGCAGCAAGGCCTGTAGTATTTAATTGTATGACTTTATTATTTATTTCACGATAGCCCGCTTCCCAGGCTTTTTTAAGGTGTGAATAATCGCCTTTAAGCATTACTTTCATAGCTTGGAAAGGCTCCAGCTTACCACCTTCATATTCACTTCCCGGCATAGTAAAGATTTCTTCTTTAATTGGTACGCAAACTGAATATTCTGCTTTATTGCCCGGCACATCATATTTTTTGTACATGGTAAATGGCGCTCCGTTGGTAACAATTTTATTTTCTTTTATAAAATGCATCAACCTGCTCAGCATTTCACTGCTTTTACGGCTCACATCGGCTATAGTGCCGCTTGCTGACTGCTTTAGGTAATAAGTACCTGTTTTGGTTACTACACCTCCTATTTCAACTTTAAATATCCCAAGTTCATGCACAAGGAAATTATCAAGGTTTTTTAGGCCGGTATCTAATTTAGCTTCCAGTTTTTCCTGCACACCGCCATTCAAAACAGCATAAGCTTTATCGGTAAAGCTAAGTTCGCCTTTTATACGCACCTGTAGTTTTGTACCTCCTGTGGTATCTTTAAAAGCCCATGCAATGTCCGAAGGCTGATCATCAATTACT
>JBQGDS010000085.1:0-3983 GCA_052039185.1 Flavobacterium sp. | reverse complement strand
ACCTGCTTTGCGTAATCGTAATGTGTTTCTACGGGGGTGTTTACCACTACCAGTTCTGTATTATCGGCCAGTAATTCTTCAAGAGAATCATAGCTTTTTACATCAGGATAGTCAGCCTGTATATTTTTTTTGCTTCTTTCCCATGCGCCTGTAAGATCAAAACCGGGATGCAGGTCAAGAAACGGCGCATGAAATACCTTGCCCGACATGCCGTAAGAAAGTAAAGCTGTTTTAATTTTTTTCATATTACATTATCTTCCTTCCGAGAGAAGAAAGTCTTTATCATTACTTACTTTCAGTCTTCCGGCTGTGCCCTTTCATACTGTTTGGGCCAGTGTATCTTTTCGTGAAGCTGATGGGCAAAGTTAAGCCCTATATTAGGGTCACGTAGCGCTTCACGGGCAAAAAATACGAGGTCAGCCTGGCCTTTCTGTAATATTTCTTCAGCCTGTTCAGCTTCCGTTATCAGTCCTACTGCCCCTGTATGTATCAGCGCTTCCTGTTTAATGCGTTCTGAAATAGGCACCTGGTAGTTCGGCGCAACCGGTATCTTCTGGTGTGATACCGCCCCGCCCGAGGAACAGTCAATAACATCAACACCTCTTTGCTTGAGTATTTTTGCCAGTTTAACCGATTCGTCTTCGTTCCAGCCCCCTTGAGCCCAATCAGTGCCTGATATACGTACAAATAGCGGTAGGTTGCCGGGCCATTCCTGCTGAACGGCTTCCAGTATTTCAAGCAGCAGGCGTATACGGTTCTCAAAACTTCCTCCATACCCATCGGTACGCTTATTACAAAGCGGTGAAAGAAACTGATGGATAAGGTAGCCGTGCGCTGCATGTATTTCTACAACTTTATACCCTGCTATAAATGCCCGTTTTGCAGCAGCCTTAAAATCGGCTATTACTTTTTGTATGCCTGCCTCATCAAGCGCTACAGGATGCATGGCATCATCACTATGGTAAGGTATGGCGCTTGGCGCTACGGTCTGCCAGCCATCTTCATCAGCAGTAAGCTTTCGGTTGCCCTGCCAGGGTGTGCTTATGCTGGCTTTGCGCCCGGCATGTGCCAGCTGTATGCCGGGAAATGCATTTTCCTGAAGTATAAATGCGGTTATCTGCCTGTATTTTTCAATATGTGCGTCGCTCCATATCCCAAGGTCACAAGGGGATATGCGCCCTTCAGGGGACACGGCAGTAGCCTCCTGAATGATAAGCCCTGCTCCGCCAACTGCACGTGCCCCCAGGTGTACCAGGTGCCAGTCGTTAGCAAAACCGTCAATGGCAGAGTACTGGCACATGGGCGATATAACGATCCTGTTCTTTAAAATAATGCTTTTTATCTGTAGTATTGAAAACAAGTGTGAAGACATAACCGTACTGTTTTTTGCCATCTTTTTTACGGACAACAGGTTAGCAAAGCCTGTAAGTATTTCTTACAGGTATATTTTGTGACCAGTAAATTTACCTTACAAATTTGAAACGAAAAAGCACTTGCCGCCATATTAACATACATTTAAAAACGCTGCTGAAATTAAAACGGTGTAGTAAATCAGAAAACACTATTTTTGTGCGTTAATACAGTATCTAAAAACAAAGCATGGACATAGCTATCAAACTCGCACAGTTTTTATTGAGTTTATCATTACTAATCATATTACACGAACTGGGGCACTTTATACCCGCTAAAATATTTAAGACCAAAGTTGAAAAATTCTACCTGTTCTTTGATGTAAAATTCTCCCTATTTAAAAAGAAAATAGGCGAAACGGTTTACGGCATTGGGTGGCTTCCGCTTGGGGGCTATGTAAAAATTGCCGGAATGATAGACGAGAGTATGGATAAGGAACAGATGGCACTGCCGCCACAGCCTTGGGAGTTCCGATCTAAGCCGGCATGGCAAAGGCTTATCATTATGCTTGGCGGTGTTACAGTAAACTTTATATTGGCAGTACTTATTTATATAGGAATGTCATTTGTGTATGGCGAAACCTATATTGCTAACAAAGACCTAAAGGACGGCGTTTATGTAAGCAACCCTGTAGGTGAAAAAGTGGGTTTCAAAACAGGGGATAAAATATTAAAAGTTGATGGTAGGGAAATACCTAAATTTGACGATGTTGCTTACAATGTGTTATTTGCAAAAACCGTAACAGTTGAGAGAGACGGTATGCCAAAGGACATAAACTTACCGCAGGACTTTATTAATAAAATGTTAGATGGAAAGAAAGAAGTTCTTTTTGCTCCAAGAATGCCATTTGTAGTACGTGGACTTTCTGATAACTCCCTTAATAAAGGAGTTCTTGAAAAAGGAGATTTAATAATGTCAATTAACGGTGAGGAAACCCGATACTATGACCAGGTAAATGCATTAGGTAATCAATTAAAAAATCAAACTGTTAAGGTAACAGTTTTGCGTGACGAAAAAGAGCAGGTATTAAATGTAAGATATGATAAAGATGGTAAAATGGGTATTGCCCCTGCGCAACCTACAAACGAAAATCTTGAAAGGCTGGGGTATTATAAAATAAGTCATGTAAGCTACGGTTTTTTTGAAGCATTCCCTGCAGGTATAAAAAGAAGTGGAGAAGAGGTAAGCAAATACTTTACACAGCTAAAGGCCATTTTTACGCCAAGTACAGGTGCCTACAAAGGCGTAGGCGGTTTTTATGCTATTTTTGATATTTTCCCTAACACATGGAGCTGGGAAGCGTTCTGGAGTATTACGGCATTGTTATCAATTATGCTTGGGGTAATGAATTTATTGCCAATTCCGGCACTTGACGGCGGGCATGTAATGTTTTTATTATTTGAATGGATTACCGGGCGCAAGCCAAGCGATAAGTTTATGGAATATGCCCAAATGGCTGGTTTCTTTATACTTATAGCGCTGGTGCTGTTTGCTAACGGTAACGATATCTTTAAAGCTGTTAGCGGCAAATAAAAATTTAGAAATATTTTTCCTGAATTTGTTTGCGAAAATTAAAAATGGTTATATATTTGCACCGCAATAAAGGCAATACAGTTGCCGAAAGCATTAAGTTCTTAAGAGAAAGATCGTAATTTAAACCGGAATTACAACAAAAATATACAGTTTCCTCCTTAGCTCAGCTGGTTAGAGCATCTGACTGTTAATCAGAGGGTCCTTGGTTCGAGCCCAAGAGGGGGAGCTACTGAAGAAAAAGCCTTTACAGCAATGTAAGGGCTTTTTTGTTTTTCCGCCCGAAATATATCTCAACAGAATCAATGCACTTTATAGAGGAGAACTTTCAGCGTGCGCGATAGGCTTACGATTTTAAGGCAAAAAAACGTTTCTTCATCAATTCTCTACGAGAATCTTCTAAAACCCTACGTTAATCCATCGGTAAAAATTATAGCTTTTCTTTGATTTAATATTGTATTGTTATTCCATTAATAATGGTTTATTAGTAACTTATAAAATATCATACGAAAAAGCAATTACTAATTATCTAAGTGTTGTTGATCTGCTTTTGCAATGCAAGTACTCAATTGATTATTTCTGGATGAAGCCGGAAAAATAGGTCTTATTAAAATGAATTTAGTTTGTGTGTTTTATCTGTTAATTAAGCCAAAATGGCTATCGGAGTTGGTTCGATCTTTACAGGTAGTTTAAAAAAAGCCTTTACAGTAATGTAAAGGCTTTTTTATTGTGTTTATTTTTTCTCGAACTGGTCAAATTTTGATTTTACCTCACTCCTAGGCCACACATTGTTTGTTACATCAATATCGGCCGTTTCCAGTTTAGGGTCAAGCGTTATTTTCTTAACCGGTTTTTCGGTAGCAAATACTTTCACCACTAGCTGATGGTTCTTACGCCATATCTGCACAGGGAATTTATACATTTCGGTTGTGCCATCCTCAAAAGTAAGTTCTGCAATTATCGGCATCAGCATTCCGACAGGCTTATCAAAAGTCACTTCATAAAAATATTTAGGTGATCTCAGTTTCGTTCTTTCTTCCGGT
>JBQGDS010000084.1:0-7838 GCA_052039185.1 Flavobacterium sp. | reverse complement strand
CTGAAGAAGTTTGTGTAATAAATCAGTTTTCAGTTTCAGTATGCAGTCCCGGGACTGCATACTGAAACTGAAAACTGATTTATTACACAAACTTCTTCAGGCTCATCATAATGCCCAGGTGCGTTGCTTCATGTTAATTATTGAAGCTGATAGCATCTTCAACCGAATTCAATTCAAAACACAGTTCGGTTTTGCGCTTGTTATATGTTGTAAATAAACCGTTATTATAATCTTCCTCTGATTTTTCAACGGTTACAAATAGCAGATTTTTAATTTCATCCGCTTCCTCCTGCGTTACATCACTTTCGGGCTTAGTGCCTCGCATGTAGCGCGCTATAAGTTCCTTGCTAACCATTGGCTCCTGCCCGGCGGCCATATATACCAGCATTTGTTGTGATACCACAATGTGCCCGATATTCCATATCAGGTTATTGCTGAAACCCTGCGGTATTGTATTAAGCTGCTCCAGCGTGTAATTATCAAAAAAGCGACGGTATATTTCGCGGCTGGTACGGGTATTTTTAAATTCGTTTTCCATGTTTGTTGTTTTGTGGGATAAATGTAGGGAAATTTAGTTTTCAGTCGCAGTTCACTTTTTTACATGCATTTCATGTAGACTGAGACTGTGACTTTATTTTATCTTTGTGTTATGAAAGCACTATTTTACCTCAAGACCTGCGATACCTGCAGGCGTATACTAAAGCAATTACCCAATACTGAAGGCTTTGAGCTTCGCGAAATAAAAACCCAGCCAATAACAACTGCCGAACTTGAAGAAATGCACCGGCTGGCTGGCAGTTATGAAGCGCTTTTCAGCCGCAAGGCGACATTATATAAAGAGCGTGGGCTAAAAGATATACAGCTTACAGAAGACGATTATAAAAAACTGATACTGGAGCACTATACGTTCCTGAGCCGCCCGGTTATTATAGATGGCAAAAACATATTTATTGGCAACAGCGCCAAAACGGTTGAAGCTGCTGTTGAACATTTGTCAAAATAAAACTTAAAGTGCCACACAGCTAATTTTTTATACCTTTGTAGCTTTAATTTTTTTGCATGATACAATCAATGACGGGTTTTGGCAAGGCTTCACTTCAGCTGCCTACCAAAAAAATTACTGTTGAGATAAAATCGCTAAACAGCAAAGGGCTTGACCTTAGTGTAAGGATGCCATCGGCTTTTCGTGAAATGGAGCTGGGCCTTCGCAACCAGATAGCGCAAAAACTGGAACGTGGCAAGGTTGATTTTTCGCTTTTTATAGAGATTACCGGAGAAGAAACCTCATCAAAAGTAAATGTACCTATTGTAAAAGCTTATATAAACCAGCTTAGGGAAGTTGTGGCCGGTGATGAAACCGAACTGCTTAAAATGGCAGTGCGCATGCCCGATGCCTTAAAAACAGAACGCGAAGATATTGACGAAAGCGACTGGGCACAAATTCAGGGTGTAATTAATGAAGCGCTGGAAAACATTCATAGTTTCCGAGTGACTGAGGGCGTGGCGCTCGAAAAAGAATTCCTGGTACGTATCTCTAACATACTGTCGTTAATGAATGAAACCGTAGCCCTTGACGGCGAACGTATTCAGAATGTAAAAGACCGCCTTCACCATGCTATAGAAGAGCTTAAGCTTACTGTAGACGAGAACCGTTTTGAGCAGGAACTTATTTATTACCTGGAAAAAATGGATATTACCGAAGAAAAGGTACGCCTGGAAAACCACCTGAACTATTTTATCGAAACCCTTGCCGGCACTGAGGCTAACGGCCGTAAGCTGGGCTTTATTACCCAGGAAATGGGCAGGGAAATAAATACTATGGGGTCAAAATCAAACCATGCAAAAATGCAGAAGCTTGTAGTACAGATGAAAGACGAGCTTGAAAAAATAAAGGAACAGGTACTTAACGTACTTTAGACACAGGCTTTACAGCAAACAACAACACAACTACAATGAATAAAGGAAAACTAATTGTATTCTCGGCTCCTTCCGGGTCGGGTAAAACCACTATAGTAAGGCACCTGCTGGCACAACCCGAACTTAACCTTGCCTTTTCAGTATCTGCAGCAACGCGCGAACCGCGCGGCGAGGAAATAAACGGTAAAGATTATTATTTTATATCCCTTCAGGAATTTAAGCAGCATATAAAAAATGAGGATTTTGTGGAGTGGGAAGAAGTATACCGAGACAACTTTTACGGCACGCTGAAAAGTGAGGTAGAGCGTATATGGGCCGAAGGCAAAAACGTGATTTTTGATATTGATGTTGCTGGGGGACTCCGGATTAAGAAGAAATTTCCTGATGAGACACTTGCTGTTTTCGTTAAGCCGCCAAGCATTGACGAACTCAAGATACGCCTGAAAAAACGTTCAACAGAAAGTGACGACAAAATAAACATGCGTATTGCAAAAGCATCGGTTGAAATGGCCACAGCACCGCAGTTTGACACAATTATTAAGAACTATGACCTTGATGTAGCTAAGGAAGATGCCTATAAATTAGTACAGGAATTTATAAGTAAGTAGTACTTAATCACGCTGAACATACAGAAGCGGAATTATGAAAATAGGACTTTATTTCGGAACCTTTAATCCTATCCATATAGGGCATGTTGCAATTGCCAACCACATGGCAGAGTTTAGTGACCTGGAACAGGTATGGCTTGTAGTAACGCCGCACAATCCGCATAAAAAGAAAAGTACGCTGCTGGATGACCACCACCGGCTGCAAATGGTTTACCTGGCAACTGAAGAGTATACGAAATTAAAGCCATCAGACATTGAATTTAAGCTGCCACAGCCTAATTATACCGTTACTACCCTTGCGCACCTTACTGAGAAGTTTCCGCAACATGAGTTTTCGCTCATAATGGGTGAAGACAACCTGAACTCTCTGCATAAATGGAAAAATTATGAGGTTATACTGCAAAACCACGACATTTATGTATACCCCCGCCTTAATGGCGAAATTTTAGACGCCTCACTAAAAGGCCATGCCGGGATACATGTTATTGACGCCCCGGTTATGGAAATATCCTCAACTTTTATACGTGATGCCATAAAAGAAGGAAAAGGGATCCGCCCGCTGCTTCCTGCAAAAGTGTGGGAATATGTAGAGCATAATCTTTTCTACAAAAAATAGCCTGCATACTTAACAATACTTTAAATCCTTGCTGTACTCATTTTTGTACCTTTAACAGGGTGCAAACTAAAAGGCAGTACAGGATTATCCCGCACTGCCTTTTAAACACCAAAAACAAAAAATTTAACTAACCTGATTGTAATCCTTTGTATCAAACAAGATTCTTTATAATAACGCCACAGCAATGGCAATATTGCGGCGCATAATGTTAAAGTTTTAATTTACAGTATTACAGCTGTTATAATATTAAATTGTAGCATGCTGTTATTTTAAGTATTTTTGGCGTTTTAAATAGTAATAAACCAATGAACGATACTCCCAAGTTTGCTGTAATAGGCGGCGGAAGCTGGGCAACTGCCATAGCCAAGATGCTGTGCAGCAACGTACCCGAAATTGCGTGGTACATGAGGAATAATGATGCCATTGAGCATTTAAAACTGCAAAAGCATAACCCAAACTATCTTAGTTCGGTAGAATTTGACACCAACAAACTGAAGCTTACGAGCGATATAAATGAAGCAGTTTCTTATGCCGATTATATTATATTCGCCATACCATCAGCATTTTTGAGCGGCGAGCTCGAAAAATTAACGGTAAGCCTTGAAGATAAGGTAATTTTCTCGGCCATTAAAGGTATTGTGCCTGAAACCAGCCGTATAGTTGGCGAGCATTTCCATGAGAAATACGATATACCTTATGAGAGCATAGGGGTTATAACAGGCCCGTGCCATGCCGAAGAGGTAGCATTGGAACGCCTTTCGTACCTTACAATTGCCTGTGGCGATGAGAACAGGGCAAGAACTATGGCAAATAACCTGAACAGTCATTATATTAAAACCAAAATATCTGACGATATTGTTGGGACGGAATATGCAGCAATGCTAAAAAACATTTATGCCATTGCAGCAGGAATAGCGCACGGATTGGGCTACGGAGACAACTTCCAGGCATTGCTGATGAGCAATGCCATACGCGAGATGAAGAAGTTTATACGTAAAGTGCATAAAATGAAACGTAACATTAACGATTCTGCTTATTTGGGTGACCTTTTGGTTACGGGCTATTCTGTGTTTTCACGCAACAGGATGTTTGGTAATATGATAGGCAAAGGCTACACGGTAAAATCGGCCATGATGGAAATGAGCATGGTTGCCGAAGGGTATTATGCAGCTAAAAGTGCCTACAAGCTTAACAAGGATCTTGAAGCTAAAACTCCTATAATAGATGCTGTATACGGCATTTTATATGAAGGCAAAGATGCCAAAAGCGTTTTCAATAAACTTACTGATAAACTTAACTGACAAAACTCATGGATCACCTGATCAACCATCCCGGTGTACTTGCTGTGTTCAGCATTGTAATTTTAATTATGCTCCTGCTGGATCTTGGCGTGTTCAACAAGCACAGCCATGTTGTTTCTAACAAGGAAGCGCTAACATGGTCTATTGTATGGATCTCGCTGGCCATGATTTTCAGTGGAGTTATTTATTACTACCTGGGTTTTGAGCAGTTTACGCAGTTCCAGAGCGCATATTGGATAGAAAAGGCGCTCTCGGTAGATAACCTGTTTGTTTTTATATTGGTTTTCGGTTTCTTTAATGTCCCGAAACACCTGCACCACAAAGTGCTTTTCTGGGGGATTATAGGTGCCCTGGTTTTCCGTGCGATATTTATATTTACCGGTGTTGAGCTAATCAACCTTACCTACCTTCCGGAGATGACCATTTTCGGGCAGGATGTACGCATTAATGCCATACTTACCGTTTTTGGTATCTTCCTGTTGTTTGCCGGTATTAAGTCATGGAAAACCCATGAGGATAATGATGAGAACAAAGATTTTTCCAAAAGTCCGGGTGCAAGGGTGGTACACCGCTTTTTTAAAGTGACCAAAAATTATGAAGGTAGCCGCTTTTTTATAAAAGTAAATGGCGAACGCATGGCCACACCGCTTTTAGTTGTAGTTGCCGTAATTGAATTTACCGACCTGATTTTCGCGGTAGACTCAATCCCTGCCATATTTGCTATAGCGCCTAATGACCCTTTTATACTTTATACCTCAAACATATTTGCCATATTGGGCTTAAGGGCATTGTATTTCCTTCTTGCTAACTTTATGCACATGTTCAGCAGGCTGCATTATGGGTTGGCAATTATACTATCATTCATTGGCGTTAAAATGCTAATAGGGCCTTTCTACCACATTTCTTCTCCAGCGTCGCTGGCAGTAGTAGGCGGCATACTTGTTATTTCTGTAATCGCCTCATTTATGTTCCCGGTAAAAGAAAAGTAAAATATTTTTTAGTTGATACAACCTTTTGATGTTTTAATGCGTCTATATAATATCAATCGCAATCAAAACATCATAGCGCTGAGAGGATGCCTAATCAACATACACAGCGCAAAACATCAAAAAGCCACCAATCGGTGGCTTTTTTGCTAGTTTATGGTTATTTCATCAATAAATATGAAAGCGTCACCGCCATAGCCCTGATGGCCTTCCGGCAGTGCCCCGTAGTTATAGGCAATGATTTTTACATACCGTGCAGAGGCATTTGCATGTGCTATAAATGCCTTAACCTGCACATTGTTATCCATAGGCCCAATTGTGTTATCAATTGCCTTAAAAAGCTTAAAATCTATATTATCGTCAGATGTATAATATTCTACCCGTTTTGGCATCAATATCCACGAACGGCTGTCCTGTAAAAAATTAGCAGTGATATTGTGTATTGCGGTTTTCTTTTTAAGGTCGACAACTGCTTCAAAATCCTGGCTCTGATAGCCCTGCCACTCGCCCTTGCGCCAGTTTTCATTACCATGAATACCATCCAGCAACCCTTCAGGCCCACCTGCATGATAGGCACGATTGTATTTTGATTTTATTGTGATAGTGTAATCGTTCGGGTTCTTGAAAAATTTAGCAGAAACAGACTTGCTTGTGTGACCATTATTTTCGGCAAATGCAATAACCTCAGATGTTATATTTATTTCAAAAGGAGCAGTATACAGCATAAAGGTTTTATCTTTTGTTTTGTCCCTTTCCGATGCTGTTATAAAAAATATCCTGTCCTGCTTATTTGCAGAAGACAATGTTATTTTCATCCTGTCTTTAAACGATTTGCCCTCTGCTTCAATTACCGGCACTGTAACATAGGGCACATATTTGTCTTTAGATCTCTTTTCGCCAATATTGGTTAATCCTAACGACTGTGTGTTAATTGATTTACCCTCCAGATTAAAGATTGCATTGGGGTACATTGGCTCAGTACTGTCCCAATAGTTATCGCCGGGCGTAACATCATAAAGGCCGAGGCTGCTCAATACATACCATGCGCTCATTTGGCCACAGTCTTCATTACCTATAAGCCCATCAGGAGTATTGGTATAAAAGTTATTGAGTATGTAGTGTACTTTTTCTTTTGTCTTCTCCGGCTTTCCTATATAATTGTAGAGGTATGCCATATGATGGCTCGGCTCATTACCATGGACGTACTGCCCTATCAGCCCGGTAACATCTACCTGCTCGCGGCCTGTGGTTTTGCTTGGGGCATCATACATTTCATCCAGTTTGGCTTCAAATTTATCATTGCCACCGTAAGCATCAATAAGCCCCTGTATATCCTGTGGCACAAAAAACGTATAGTGCCAGCTATTGCCTTCAGTATAATTGTTGTTCACTTCGCGCGGGTCAAAAGGTTTATCCCAACCGCCATTCTTTTTAGGACGCATGTGCCCTGTGGATGCATCAAAAAGGTTTCGCCAGTTCTGGGAACGCTGCATAAAGTAATCATAGTCTTTTTGCTTACCTAACATTTTAGCCATTTGTGCGATACACCAATCATCATATGCATATTCAAGTGTTTTGGAAACGCTTTCGTGCTCATCATCAATACTTATAAAACCATTCTTTTTATAAGCATCAAGCCCTAAATGATCCAGCATGGCGCTATGCTTTGCGGCTTCAAACGCTTTATTGTAGTCAAATCCTTTAATGCCTTTCGCCATAGCATCGGCCATGACCGAAACCGAATGATACCCTATCATACAATCGGTTTCATTACTTGCCAGTTCCCAAACGGGGAGCCTGCCCCCCTGCTCGTATTGTGCGAGGAAAGTATTTATAAAGTCAGCAGTGCGTTTTTTGTCAATCAGGGTGTAAAGCGGGTGTGCAGCCCTGAAGGTATCCCATAGTGAAAAGACGGAATAATAATCAAAACCTACCGCCTTGTGAATCTCATTATCACGCCCACGATACATACCGTCGACATCCATAGCTATATTTGGTTGCATCATTGTATGATAGAGTGCTGTGTAAAAAACGGCCAGCTTATCTTTATTACTCTCTGTAATTACAATTTTATTCAGTTCTTTATTCCATAATGTTTCGGCAGATGTCTTCGCTTTTTTGAAATCCCAATACGGCATTTCGGCTTTCATGTTCCCGGTAGCACCTTCATAACCGGTAGGTGACAACGCTACTTTTACCAATAGCTTTTCGCCTTTCTTTACCTCTTTACTGAAACTTAATGCCAGTAGTGATCCCGCAAAAAATGTATCTGTAACCTTGGCAGGGGCAAAAGCATTATTATTTACTGCTGTTATTTTCATTGGTGAACTAAACTCAATGCGCGCATATACAAACTGATCGCGCGCCCATGCATCACTACGCCGAAGCACTTCAATAGATTTATTATCAA
>JBQGDS010000083.1:0-2798 GCA_052039185.1 Flavobacterium sp. | reverse complement strand
TGTAATTGCCACAACATTCGTGATCATCAATATTATTGTCGACATCATTTATGCATACCTCGACCCAAGAATAAGATTAGAATAATTACGAAAACGTAATAATATTTTACTGCGTAAATTTTTACGTTCTGCCGATGCATGTTCAGCAGTTATACCTAAATTTGTTACTCTTGTAAAAACAACTATAATGAAAAAAATACTTATGCTGCCGCTTTTCCTGGTAGCTATGATAGCCTGCTCACAGGTACAGGAAACAGCATTTACTGCCGAAACGCTTAATTCAACCATGA
The DNA here is from genome assembly GCA_052039185.1 of Flavobacterium sp. Taxonomy (GTDB): domain Bacteria; phylum Bacteroidota; class Bacteroidia; order Flavobacteriales; family Flavobacteriaceae; genus Flavobacterium. The sequence continues at coordinate 2,508 of JBQGDS010000083.1, read as the reverse complement.
CTTCGCTTGATGGTAAAGAAATTGCCTTCAAAGACATTCTTGCTAACTACAAAGGCAAAACAGTAGTTATTGATGTTTGGGCTTCCTGGTGTCATGATTGTGTAAAAGGTATGCCAAAAGTACATGCGCTTCAAAAACAGTTTCCTAATGCAGTATACTTATTCCTGTCCTATGATAAAACCGATGAGGCATGGAAAAAAGGTATTGAAAAACACAATGTAAAAGGTGAAAATTACCATATAGGCAATAACATGAAAAAAGGCGCTTTCAGCGAAGGGATAAAGCTGGACTGGATTCCGCGTTACATGGTAGTTGACAAAAAAGGTAAAATTGCGCTTTGGAAAGCTATCGAAGCTGATGACGAAAAACTGATCACTACACTAAAAAACTTAAAATAATGAGAAAAAAAATTGTTGCCGGCAACTGGAAAATGAACAATAACAGCCAGCAAACCGAAGCTTTGATTGATGATATACTGGCAAAGAAACCTGAAACTACAGCCACTAAAATTGTAATCGCTCCAAGTTTTGTTAACCTGCAGGCTGCTGTTTCACAAACCCATGGCACTGAAATTATTGTTGCAGCACAAAATATGCACCAGGCCGAAAGTGGCGCTTATACAGGAGAAGTATCAGTAGGTATGCTTAAGGGCATCAATGTAAATACTGTTATTTTAGGCCATTCAGAAAGAAGGCAGTATTTTGGTGAAACCAACAGTCTTTTGGCAGAAAAAGTGAACACAGCATTGAAACATAATCTTACCGTTATTTTCTGTTTTGGTGAAGAATTAGCCAACAGGCAGTCAGCAGCACATTTTGATGTGGTAGAAAAACAACTTAAAGAAGCATTATTCCATCTTAACGAAACCGACTGGAACAGTATCGTACTGGCTTATGAGCCTGTATGGGCTATTGGTACGGGCGAAACGGCAAGTCCTGACCAGGCTCAGGAAATGCATGCATTCATCAGGACGCTCCTTCGTAACAACGTTGGAAATAACGTAGCAGATAAAACTTCTATTCTTTACGGTGGTAGTGTAAAAGCGGATAACGCAACCGAAATATTTTCAAAACCGGATGTTGATGGCGGGCTTATAGGCGGCGCATCACTAAAGGCTGATGATTTCCTTGCAATTGTAAACGCAATGGAAAACTAATTATATTTCCTTAAAATAATAAAAGCTGCCTGTTCGGGCAGCTTTTATTATTTTACAGCTTATCTCAATTAATATAAAACCTTCCGGCTTACAGTCCGGTTCACATCAATCACATAAAATAAGGCCTGGATATCATTCATACTCAGCTTAAAGTCAGCATACTCTATACTGTCATTTAACGATCGGCACACTATATAGCCTTCTTCCACATTGTGCTCTGTAATTTCTTTCAGTAAAGGCATTTTGGACTGTGTTGTATAAATTACCCAGTACGGAAAATCCTTAAAACGTAATTTGCTTACCCATAAATGCCTTTGGAGTTCACGCGTTGATACAATACTGTTACGCACTATGGCATTGCTGCTCCCATCATCCATACTGTCTCCTGACACCCTGAAAGCCACATACCTCCCCTGTACAGGTTTATCCACAATAATACCATGCTGGCTCATATCCATTAAAAACTCAGCATCCTGGTAATGGTCTAAAAATCCGGCCTGTATCTTAAATTCAGCCAGTGGCATCAGCATATAATTTTGGCCGTTGGGTAACTGCACAAAATTATTGCCGTTCTTATTCGAAAAATTCTCGCTTTTTTTTACAATCTCCTGTCCCTTTATAGGCTTTATATAAATACTGTCAGGCTCAAGTACCTTATTCAGTATATCTATTTTAGATTTAGGTATAGGCCTTCCCTTCTCATAATTAATAATCGTTTCACGGCTTGCGCCTATCAGGTCGCCCAGCTCTTTTTGTGTCAGCCCTAACTGTTCCCGTCTCTGCTTAATTTCGTGTGCTTCCATAAACCAATATCTCCCTATAAAAAGTTAAAATGAAAATTAAAGTGTATTTTTCCACTTTAAAATTTGTTAATGTGGAATATTACACTTAATTTTGCATCATACTAAACAAATATAGATAAAAATGCACTCAAAACACAAGACAGAATTAAAAAAAGTGGAATTAACCACTAATAAAAGTTTTGAAGATGAGAATAAGCCGATACAAATCGTAAACTATGATTACAATACAGGCGAAAAAAATGCAATACTGCACTTTAACAAAGATCCACGATACACAATAACCGAATAATTATGGAAAACAAAAACCGCAAACAACTTTATAAACTTATTCAACGCTGCGAAAATGAGCTTCAGAACATTCGAACCCTACCCTACTATCAGGTGTTTAATCGCCGGGCAGAACAACTGGCTGATATTTTGGAACTCGAAAATAAAATTACCGGCCTTAAATCACAGCTAAACGCATAATTAATACAATCCTCAAGACTTGACCTAATAAATTTTAAATCACATGATGACCATCACAGGAACAATTGAAAGCATTGAGTA
>JBQGDS010000082.1:0-7458 GCA_052039185.1 Flavobacterium sp. | reverse complement strand
ATTAATATTAAAAGAGGGCTATTTTACAGCCCTCTTTTTTATTACCTCATTACTTTAATTAACTACAAACAATAAAAACTTCAGAATGATTTAACATTTGCAGTGTTATATTTGTATCTTTATTAGTCACTTTGTTATTCTGACAACTTACAGCATGAGTACTAACGATTCCAAAAATTTACAGCAACGCAGCCTTGAAAGCTATCATAAGATGGTTGAAGAAGTTGAAGACTATGCCATAATTTTACTGGACAGGCAAGGATACATCCTGAACTGGAACCGGGGAGCTGAAAAAATTAAAGGTTATAGCGCTGATGAAATTGTTGGCAAAAATTTCAGAAATTTTTACTTTCCTGAAGATATAGAAAACCAGTTACCTGAAATACTTATATCCCAGGCTGCAATTGTAGGTAAGGCCACTCATGAGGGATGGCGCAGGCGCAAAGACAACAGCCGGTTTTGGGGCAGTGTTGTAATTACTGCGATACATGGTGAAAACAATTCAATTATAGGTTTCACTAAAGTTACCCGCGACCTTACCGAGCGTAAATTGGCCGAAGACCAGATAAAGCAATATAATGCAGAACTGGAATTTAAAAACAGGGAATTAAACCAGTTTGTATCAATCGCTTCCCATGATTTACAGGAGCCTCTGCGCAAAATTGGGATATTTACCGGCTTACTTAAAGACAATATGGACGACAGCGAACTTGCTGAAAGCTATATTGATAAGATTGCTTTTTCAGCACAGCGAATGTCAAACCTTATCAGGGAAATACTTAAATACTCCATGCTTTCTACAGAGCAACTGGCTATACCTGTAGACCTGAATAAAACATTAGCTACGATAAAAGATGATTATGAGGTAGCCATTACCGATAAAAATGCAGTAATAAACGCCCCTGCCCTTCCATTTGTAAAAGGGATTCCTGTGCAATTACATCAGCTGTTTGCCAATATTATCAGTAATGCCTTAAAATTTAGTGAAGGTAATACAGTTGTTGATATAAGCTGGCAATATGTTTTTGATACTGATAAAGCTACCCTTGGCTTTTTACTGCCTGAAATAAGATATGTAGAATTTAAGATTAAAGATAACGGTAAAGGTTTCAGTCCGGAATACAAGGAAAAAATATTTAAGATGTTCCAGCGTCTTGATCCATCACAACAGGGTACCGGGATTGGCCTGGCGCTTTGCAAAAAAATTATTGAAAACCACCATGGCCATATCCTTGCTGACAGCGAGTATGGCATAGGCACTACAATAACATTTTACCTGCCTGAATAGCCTTTTGAGTTAAGCTAATGTTCCCGGTTTTATTTTTAAGTTAATCCTACTTTTTTTAATATAATTTTAAAACTATTTACTTTCAAAAAGCTGAAATTGCACGCTCATTTAAAAGCCTTTTGTCATGGTTTGGAACTCTTTAAAAAACAGGTTTAAATCTCTTGCCCAAAGTGCTGCAAGGAACTATAGGCAACGCAGAATGAAAAGGTATTTTACTACCTGATATTCTCCTGCCGTAAGGTTTTAATAAATTTTGCCGTTGATTATATCAGCGGTAAAATTTATCCTGTTATTTATCTTTACCTTTTTAAGACAAAATCATGTACTTTTATAGCATTACTGACAATTTCGGTCAGTTTAGCATTATGATTGTACTCAATGAAAGACTACTATAAAATACTTGGCGTGCTTCCCGGCAGTACACAGGCTGAAATTAAAAAGGCCTATCGTTTACTGGCAGTACAATACCATCCTGATAAAAATGAAGGTAACAGCCATAGCGAAGAACGTTTTAAAGAAATATCAGAATCATATATCGTATTGGGCGATACTGTAAAACGTAATGCATATGATGTTTCCAGCGGATATAAAAAACCACACAGTCCAAATGTTTCTGCTACTGGGCATACTGTTACCGGCATTTTATTAATGTGCAGAAAAACAAAGGAAAGAGTATTTAATGCAGGTGGACGAATCAATAAAGAAATGCTGTATAGGCTGGTAAGTGATATACTTACCGATGAAACCATTGATTTTCTGCTTAATTTAGGAGACGGTGTAACCAACAACCTGATAATTGATGAAATTATTGTATGTGGTATTTTTATGATGGATGAGCACAAAGCAGAAATTAAAAATAAGCTTATACGGCTTGCCAATGGCAGTATACGAATGATAAACAGGATTAATAGTATTGACAGTAAATAATCATTTTATGATGAACCATGTTAAATCCATCCGCCCATTTATAGGAGCAAAAAATTTTGAAACCTCGCGCCTTTTTTACCGTGACTTAGGTTTTGAAGAAACAGTACTGTTTCCAAAAATGTCAGTCTTTAAATCAGGAGATCTGGCATTTTACCTTCAGGATTATTATACCAAAGATTGGATTGATAATACAATGATTTTTATGGAAGTTGATGATGTGCATACTTTTTGGGAAGAGCTTGTACCTTTAAACCTGCCCGGTAAATATGAGAATGTAAAGCTGACACCAATACAGTATAACGAATGGGGTAACGAATGTTTTGTACATGACCCATCGGGTATACTCTGGCATTTCGGGGAATTTAAAAAATAATGATTAAGTGGAAATACAAAATATAAACAACAGTATTGCTGAAATCGTAGCTGACGACATTGTTATCCACAGCACAGATGACGGACTCGATATTTTAGGAAATGCATATTATCAAGGATTTGATAAAGTAATTCTTTATGAGAAGAACATCTGTGCCGATTTTTTCAATTTAAAGACAAAAATGGCCGGAGAAATACTTCAAAAATTTTCAAATTACAGGATGCGGCTTGCAATAGTTGGCGATTTTAATTATGAAAGCAACAGCTTAAAAGAGTTCATAACCGAAAGTAACAAACTTAAATCTGTCAACTTTGTAAATACACGTAAGGAAGCAATAGAAGCACTTAGCAATTAGATCATTCCACCTAAATCTTGGCACGGGATTTGTTATTCAATAATTATATAATTTGAGATAACAAATACAAAAATATAAGCCATAGTGCTGCTCGAAGATAATTGGTTGGTTGGTTTGTTAAGTCCCGCATGTCCTCTTAAAAGGCCTGCGGGATTTTTAGTTATTTTAAAGATTAAAGTAATAAAGTAAATTACTTAATCTCTTTTACCCCTTTTATAAACATCCATTTCATAAAAAGTTTTTCTTCACCCATATAAGTAATTGCCTGGACTTTGGGTGTAAGTATTGATGCTACTACTGCTGATGTAACCGGAATCCAGAAGCCCTGCAGATTAGTAAAACGTGCTGCAACAAAATACATTATGGTAAAGAAAAAGGCAAAGCCCAAAAAGTTGTACAGAAATGCTTTTGTTTTTTTATTCATTTTATTTTGTTATTGAAGATTTAAAAAATCTGATTATTGATCCTGGAATTTTGCACGCTTGCTCCCCTCATACATTTCGTATTTTACCAATCTTGCTTCAAGCTTACCATTAAACAACTTTATTTTTCTTGAAGGCTTAAGCCCTACAAATTTCAGGGCTTCAAGATTTGCCGTAATAAACCATGCATTAGTTCCCGGATAATTCTGTTTTAGCGTGTCTCCTATTTCACGGTAAAAACGCTCCAGGTCAATATCAAGCCTTTCACCATACGGCGGATTAAATACTATGTGCAATGGGCCACGTGTTTCTTTCTCGGTATCAAAAAAGTTTTCCTGCCTTATTGTTACATATTCATCCAGGTTGGCATTAGTGATATTGTCTTTCGCCTTTTGTACTGCCGATGGAGCCTTATCATACCCTTTGATTGTGTAATGAAACTCGCGTGTTTTTTTCATCAGCGATTCCATTATCATATCAAACAGGTCATTATCCCAATCGTTCCATTTTTCAAAGGCAAACTCCCTACGGTTTATATTTGCAGGAATATTACAGGCAATCATGGCGGCTTCAGCAAGTATTGTTCCTGACCCACACATTGGGTCAAGGAAATCGCCCTGCCCGTCCCATCCGGAAAGTAAAAGCATTCCTGCAGCAAGCACCTCATTAATAGGCGCTATATTGGTAGCGGTACGATATCCGCGATGATGCAGTGATGCACCCGAAGTGTCCAGTGCTACCGAACATTGATCATTATGTATATGCAGATTTATCCTTAAATCAGGATGGTCTTTATCAATATCAGGGCGTTTGCCGTATTTGTTCCTGAACTGGTCAACTATAGCATCTTTTGCCTTAAGCGCAACAAACTGCGAATGATTAAAATGCTCAGAATTAAGTGTAACATCAATCACGAAAGACTGACTGGCATTAATATAGTTATCCCATTCTATTGATTGTATTCCTTTATATAAACTCTGTTCGTTATAAACACGAAGGCTGTGTATAGGCTTAAGTATTTTAAGGGCTGTACGTAGTGCGAGGTTAGCTTTATACATAAAGCCTTTGTCGCCTTTAAAGCTTACCATCCTTACACCCTGCTCTACCTGTTGGGCGCCTAAAACCTGAAGTTCCTTAGCCAGTATTTCTTCAAAACCAAAAAAGGTTTTGGCAATCATTGTGAAATTATTTTCCATATCATCGTCTCAAATTCTTGGCAAAAATAAACTAAATTTGCGGGTAGAATCCATCCCTATGCAAAAAGAAACAAACAGCTGGTACGCCTCCTGGTTTGATACACCTTATTACCATATACTTTACAAAGACCGTGATTACGAAGAGGCACAGTTTTTTATGGATAATATTACTGCTTACCTTAATCTTCCTGAAGACGCTAAAATACTAGACCTGGCCTGTGGAAAAGGCCGCCATTCGGTGTATCTTAACCAGCTGGGTTATGATGTTACCGGGGCTGATCTTTCGGCGAACAGTATTGCCGAGGCATCAAAATTCAGTAACGAAAAACTGCATTTCAAGGTACATGATATGCGCGAACCGTTTCAGGAAAAGTATGATGCCATATTTAACCTGTTTACCAGCTTTGGCTATTTTGAGAATGATGCCGATAACCTGAAAACATTAAAGTCCATTTGCCAGAGCCTCACCGAATACGGTTTTGGTGTTATAGATTTTATGAATGTACACCATGTTATTGAAAATCTTGTTCCGGAAGAAACTAAAACAGTAGATAGTATTGATTTTCATATAAAAAGATATGTAGCAGATGGGCACATATTTAAAGAAATAGATTTTGAAGACATAGGCCAAAAATTCCACTTTACCGAAAAGGTACAGGCTCTTACAATTGAGGATTTTGAAGCTATGATGGATGTAGCCGGTATATACCTTCTGGATGTGTTTGGCGATTATAAGCTCAGGAAATTTTATAAAAATGAATCAGAGCGCCTTATTTTAATTTTTAAATAAAATGATATATCTGTTACCCCTGCTTTCGGTAATATTGGGCTACGTTGTGGCATTATTGCTAAAACCGAAAAATAAGAAAAGCCTGAAACTGCTGCTTGCATTTAGTGGAGCATTTCTGCTTTCGCTAACGGTTATGCACCTTTTGCCTGAAGTGTATGAAAGTGCTACACCGCTAGAGGAAATACACCAGCATGAAGTGCATGATCATTCTGATGCGCACAGCCATAATCATGATATTCATGAACACCATGACCATGACCGCGATCACGATCATGAGCATAGTGAAGATATACATGCCGGTCATGCCCACAATCATACCAACAATCCGATTGGCTTATTTATCATGGCAGGTATCGTATTTCAGATTATCCTGGAATATTTTTCTAAGGGGGCTGAACATGGCCATGTACACGGCGGGCACGACCATTCTAACAAAATGCCGTGGCTGTTATTCATAAGCCTTTGTTTACACGCTTTACTTGAAGGTATGCCTGTAAGCCAGCACAATGACATGGCATGGGGCATAGCAATACACCATTTTCCCATTGCCATTATCCTGACAGCATTTTTTATTAATTCAGGATTAAACAAAATAGCAATTATGCTGTTTATGCTTGCTTTTGCAGCCATGACACCGCTTGGTACAATCCTGTCAGAGCAATTACATTTTATCAGTCACTACTATACCGAAATTTCGGCAATTGTGGTTGGTATATTGTTTCATATCTCTTCAACCATTATATTTGAAAGCAGTGAAGGCCATAAATTTAACCTTGCCAAACTACTGGTAATTATACTTGGGGTTATTATGGCTTATTTCCTTTAACCTCAACGGAACAAAAATTATGTCTTTCATAAGGACCACCGAACAAAGCTCAGCATACAACGACCTTGAGAAAATGCCTCTAAATGAGCTGCTAAAAAACATTAACAGCGAGGATAAAACTGTGCCCCTGGCGGTAGAACGTGCACTTCCACAGATTGAAGCGTTGGTACAAATAACCGTTGAGAAAATGAAAACAGGAGGACGCCTGTTTTATATTGGTGCAGGTACAAGCGGAAGGCTTGGTATTGTAGATGCGTCAGAGTGCCCTCCTACTTTCGGTGTGCCGTTTGATATGGTAATTGGGATTATAGCTGGTGGCGATACAGCAATTCGCAAAGCAGTAGAATTTGCTGAAGATGATAAAGAACAGGCGTGGAAAGACCTGGCAACGTATAACATTACTGATAATGATGTGGTGATAGGTATTGCAGCATCGGGCACTACGCCATACGTAATAGGCGGCCTTGAAAAGTGTAATGAAAATAATATTATAACCGGATGTATTACCTGCAATCAGGGCAGCCCATTGGCTGAAACAGCACAATACCCTGTTGAAGTAGTTGTAGGTCCTGAGTTTGTAACAGGAAGTTCACGCATGAAAGCCGGTACTGCACAAAAACTTGTACTCAATATGATCTCTACAGCTACTATGATTCAGTTGGGGCGTGTTAAAGGCAATAAAATGGTTGATATGCAGCTAAGCAACCATAAGCTTGTAGGGCGTGGAGTGCAAATGATAATGGACGAATTGAATATATCAGAACATGAAGCAGCAGCACTGCTGGAAGAACATAAAAACGTACGTAAAGCCATAGAAGCCTATGCCAACCGATAAAAAAATATTAATGCTGGGTATAAAATACCTGAGCTGGGCACTGCCACTGGCGTTTTTAGGCCCTGTAGTAATCCACAGCTCATTTAAAAACCAGCAGCATCCTTTGTATATACCGGTGCTTGGATTAGGTATTATATGCTGTCTATTATCTATATTATATATTTTTAAGGGTATTAACACAATCATTAAAAGCCTTTTTGACGAATGAAATATTTAGCGATTCTTTTTTTGGCACTAATCATGACTGGCTGTTATCAGCAGGAACGCAACTGTAAAGACTTTAAAACCGGAAAATTCAGGTTTGAATATGAAATTGACGGCGTAAAAAAAGTAACCGACTTTGAGCGTAATGACAGTATTGAAGTTGAAACCTTTGAAGGTAAAACAGATACTGCTACCGTACGCTGGGTAAGTGACTGTGAATATATACTGCAAAAAAAGCATCC
>JBQGDS010000081.1:0-4199 GCA_052039185.1 Flavobacterium sp. | reverse complement strand
ATGCACTAAGTACATAGCTCACTTTATCACCACCGCCTGATACGCTGAAATCATGATTTACAATTGGTACCGCTTTATTAAATACTTCATCCTGCCAGTCAGTTCCTTCGCCCAGTGTGCTTACATCGGGGAAAGGAATGTATGATGCCCCGCCATTAGCATAGCTTTCATTTAAAAGCAATGCATATTCGGTAGCGTTAAGCAAAGGCAATTTCCTTGAAGTTTCCTGGAAACCTATGTAATTGTTATAGGAGAAAACAGGCTTTGAATTGCGCTTACCTTTTTTAAGTGTTACAAGCACAACACCATTAGCACCCGCAGTACCATATATAGCTGCCTGGGCATCTTTTAGTACTGTTATGCTTTCAATATCGTTAAAATTAAGGTCGCTGAAACTCATGGTTGATATAATACCGTCAACCAGCATAAGCGGTTTGTTATCGCCGTTAGTAGCTACACCACGTATTCTTATATCAAGTCCTGCGCCTGGTGCACCCGACTGTGTTGTAACGTTAACGCCTGATACAGTACCCTGTAGTGCTTGTTCTATTTTTACAGGCTTAAACTGCTCTATCTGTTGGCTGGTCACTACGCTTACCGCGCCGGTTACTTCACGCCTTTTTTGTGTACCGTAACCTACCACAACCACCTCTTCAATAGATTGTGTGTCTTCCTGAAGCGCTACAGTAATATTTTGAGCAGAATTTACCACCTGCTCATGGTTTTTAAATCCCATATAGCTTATTACAATGGTAGAGCCTTTGGGAACCGACAGGCTAAAGTTACCATCAATATCGGTAGCTGTGCCCGCAGTGGAATTTTTTACGACAACATTAGCTCCGGGAATGGGTAGCCCGGTTGCCGCTTCATTTACCTTACCCGTGATTTCCACATTCTGCGCATAACAGAAAGATGAAATCAGTACAAAGGCAATCAAGAATAGTTTTGACTTCATATTAAATTGGTTTTTGTGATTATCTAAAATTATGTGGTAATAAATTAGATAATTGAAAATGAACCTTTACAAAAAATATACATTCGTGAAATAATTTGGAAACACAGATAGAAAGCCCTGCATTTACTGCTTTAACAACGTTTTAAGATAAAATTAAAGATACTAAAAACCTCTACGAAAACCTTGTAAAAATGGCTTTTGTAGAGGTGTTGTATAGGTGATTTTGAATAATGTTGTAGTGTGTTATATAGATAAAATATACTCAACAAGGCCTAATTCATGCTGTAGATCCATTTTTTTGCGCAAACGATATCGCTTTATTTCAACACTCCTTACTGATATATTAAGCAGCGGAGCTATTTCCTTAGATGATAAATTAAGCCTTAGGTAAGCACACAATCTTAAATCGTTTGGTGTTAATGATGGGTGTGCATTCTTAACCTTTTTTAGGAAATCTTTGTCAGCATTATTAAATGCTTCCTTAAACATATCCCAGGTATCATCCTCATTAATATTTTTATTAATAGTTGTAATAACCGATTTGATACTTCTTTCTCCAGTTTCAGAAGATTTTTTCAGGTCATCTTTTATCATTGAAAGCAATTCATTTTTCTTGATAAGGTTCATGGTTGATACAGCCAGTTCCCTGTTTTTGCTTTCAAAGTCCTGCAACAGCTGGTCATTTTTAATTTTCATGAGCTGTTGCTCATTTTCCAGCTCTTTTATTTCCAGCAGCCTGTTGTTCTCTTCAATAAGTTTTTCTTTCTGCCTGTGGTAATAGTTTTTATATGCCTTGTTTATAAGATATGCCCCAATCAGGGCAAATATTAAATATATAATAACCGCAAGGTTAGTCCTGTACCATGGCTTTAATATTGTAAATGAGTATTCTGCAATGTTTGCCGATATTGAGTTTCCTGTCTTAGCACGTACTTTAAAAATATAATCGCCTGCAGGAAGATTTTTAAAATTTGCGACCGGCCTTACAGACCATTCACTCCATTCATCCTGCATACCTTCCAGCTTATACTGAAATTCGGCATTTACATATTTACTGAATTCCGGTACGGTGAATGAAAAAGTAAGGTTGTTCTCGGCATAGTTAAAGCTTCCTTCGCCTGTAATAGGTCTAGATATAGTACCTCGGTTGAGCTCGTTACTTGCAATATTAGTTATGGAGATATTATAAGTGTTGAAAATCAGGTCGTTTGTGTTTATGATATAGTAACCATCTGTTGTGCCTATAAGATATACACCTGTAGTAAGCTGGGTAATATTCTCAAAACCAAGCATTGAATTTGTAAGTGTAGAAGGAATAGGGATAACATTATGTTTCAGGTCGGCGTTAAGCTTCCCTGAAGAGAAGTAGTTTATATAGTTGCGGGTAAAAAACCACAGCCGGTTGCTCTTGTCGGGCATAAGCTTCCCTGATGTATACTCGTCATTTAATAATATTTTAGAGAGTTTATCGTCTTTTATAAATTATCTGCTTTTAGTATCAAGCCTGAAAAATCCATCTTTTGATGCATAAAATATCTGGTTATTAAACTTACCAAGGCTTGAGTTTTTACCTTTAGAAGGATTTTTGTAGGCTCTAAAGTCAACAGCTTTTGTATATCCTGCATCTGCAGTTATCCTGAAAATACCTTTATACTCGTGGCTGATATAAATATCGTTTCGTCCTGAAATTTCAAAAAAGCGGCTGGAATAATCAAAACCTTTTATCCAGTTCCTGAATTTCCATCCTGATCCTGTATTTTCAAGTATCGAAATACCATGGTAATTTCCCTGCAATAACAAGTTGGGCAGATATGGGTGGGGTTCAAACTTCCATGTGCCCGAGTTATTAAACACATGTATGGCAGTATTGCCTTTTATAGTATAAGTTCCGCTGTCATGCCCACAAAACAATGTTCCTCCATAGGTGTATAGTGACCATACCTGACCTTTAGTGTTTGGTATGAAAATAAAATTACCCGGCGCTCCGTAAGTTTTATAAAATAATCCCTGGTTAGTCCCTACATACAACAAGCCGTCATGAAGCGCAGATGCATAAACTGTTCCTAAAAAGCCGGTATCATCTGTATAGCTCCGTACGCCCGATTGCAGGTTGATACAGTTAATGCCGTTATCAAGGCCTATCCATAAGTTCCTGTCATGGTCTTCGAACAACGAAAGCGCAGTGTTGTTGCTCAGCCCTTTATTCTGTGTTATGTGGTAGCGTAGCTTACCGCTGTCTGAAAGGATGAATATTCCGTTTGATACAGTTCCTACCGCAAGGCTTCCGTCAGCCAGCAGCCTGCTGCTGTACACACTGCTGTTATACAATTGGGTGTCGGCTTCGGTATCCCAATGTGTAATTTTTCCGTCTTTAATTTCAAGAAAACCGCTTAATTGTGTTTGGGCAAGTATACCATCATTATGTGTAAAAAGGTTTACAATTTTGTTTTTCACAATCAGCGGATCATTGCTTATGAGCTTGCTTTGCCCGTTCTCAATTTCGTAAAGTCCTGTGCCGAAAGTTTGATATAATATGGTATTATTTACCGTGAAAATTTTATTTACTCCTGTTTCCGGTGCTATTATGCGGAAAGAATCACTCCGTGTGTCGTATATAAAAATCTGGTTAAGCGACTGGAATATTACCCAGTGGTCATAATGTGCAATGTTCCAGAACTGCTCATCATCCAATATTTTATTTTTAATTTTTCCGGTAAGCGAAAAGTATTTCAGTAACCCGTCCGCCTGGCGCTCCCAGTAGCCAAAATCCATGTAGCAGCCTGTATATATCCTGTTTCCTATAACATTTACTGATCGTACTATGGTTTCGTTAGGCGAGGGGTATAATGTCCAGGCTGTCCCGTTAAATTCAAGCAGGCCTTCATTATTGGCAAAATACATATAGTGGGCAGCGTCCTGGCTGATCATCCAGTTCTGGTTGCCTGCATTATAGGTGTTAGTACTGTATTTATTGATAGGAGGGAGTTCCTGACTGTATACACCACAACAGGCTATACAGCATAGCAATAGGCAAATGAACCGCTTCACACTTTGGGATTTTAGGATTTGCTAATATACAAATTGATATGTATGATGCCTACAAGCCTTTAAATAAATGTTAATTAAACATCTTTTTTGTGGCTTTGGTAAAAAAGCTCTTAAATATATAACAGGGTTGATTTTAAATACTTTGTATGATTTTTAATAGTGGTAATACTGTTAATTTCTGTACAATTAGGGAATT
>JBQGDS010000080.1:0-4718 GCA_052039185.1 Flavobacterium sp. | reverse complement strand
GAGCGGTAAAACCGAAACCATGAAGTTTAAAAAAGCAGAAAGCCTGTTGGCAACCGGCGAATGGGTTATCGTTTAATATCTAATGAATAATATAAAATCCCCGGAAGTTTTCTCCCGGGGATTTTTGTTTTAAGTGTTGTCCTATAATTTACAATACTATTTAAATAAAAAGCCCCTTACAAATTGTAAGGGGCTTTATTTAAAGTTTCATTTTTTACTTTAAGCTTAATAAGCTTTGCTCTATAGTAGCAATTTTAGCAAGGGCATCAGCTTCCTTCTGTCTTTCCAGGGCTACAACCTTTTCAGGGGCACTACCTACAAATTTTTCATTTGAAAGCTTAGCCTGCACTGATTTCAGTAATCCCTGGTTGTATTTTAACTCCTCGGTAAGCTTATCTATTTCTTCATCAATGTTTACATTGCCAGAAACCGGTATAAAATACTCATTTGATTTTACCCTGAAAGTAAGCGCCCCACCTACTTTATCGTTCACGTATTCTAAAGCAGAAACATTACCCAGCTTTATAACTACACTGTCAAACTGTGTTGAAGCATTATCATTGTTTACAATTTTAAGCTCGATAGTATCCTTAAACGGAATGTTCTTGTCTTTCCTTATGGTGCGTATTCCGGCAATAACTTCAGCAGCAAAATCAAAGTCGGCAATCAATTGTTCATTTACCTCTTTTATTTCAGGCCATTCCGCTATAATAAGCGCCTGCTCCGGAGTTCTTTCTGCGATAAACTGCCATATTTCTTCAGTAAGGAATGGCATAAACGGGTGAAGCAGCTTAAGGTTAGCTTCAAGCAATTCAATAGCTTTGTTAAATGTAGTCCTGTCAATAGGCTGCTGGTAGCCTGGCTTTATCATTTCAAGGAACCATGAGCAGAAATCATCCCAAACCAGCTTATAAATTGCCATAAGCGCGTCAGATATCCTGTACTTCTCAAAATGGTCTTCAATTTCAACCAATGTTTTCTGTAGCTTGGTTTCATACCATTCTACTGCTTTTTTAGAATGTTCAGGCTGCTCAATATCACTTATCTCCCACCCTTTTATCAGCCGGAAAGCATTCCATATTTTAGTACTGAACGATTTGCCCTGGTTGCACAGTTCTTCATCAAATAAAATATCATTACCTGCCGAAGCGCTAAGCAATAAACCTACCCTTACACCGTCAGCGCCAAACTTATCAATAAGGTCAAGCGGGTCAGGTGAGTTACCTGAGGATTTACTCATCTTACGCCTTTGCTTATCGCGTACAAGGCCTGTCAGGTAAACATTGGTAAACGGCTTCTCGCCTGCATATTCATATCCTGCAATAATCATCCTTGCCACCCAGAAGAAAAGGATATCCGGCCCGGTAACAAGATCGTTAGTAGGATAATAGTATTTAAATTCTTTATTTTCAGGCTCAAGAATACCTCCAAAAACAGCCATAGGCCATAACCATGATGAAAACCATGTGTCAAGCGCATCTGCATCCTGCCTTAAATCATTGGCAGTAAGGCTAGTGTTACCTGTTTTTTGCTTCGCCAGTTCCAATGCCTGTTCTGCGGTTTCAGCCACAACATAATCTTCCTTTCCATCACCATAGTAATATGCCGGGATCTGCTGTCCCCACCATAACTGCCTTGATATGTTCCAGTCACGAATGTTTTCCATCCAGTGGCGGTAAGTGTTATTAAAGCGGTTCGGGTACAGTTTTACTTCTTCGGTCTCCAGTACAGCTTTTATCGCAGGCTTAACCAGGTCTTCCATTTTAAGGAACCACTGGTCACTCAGCCTCGGCTCAATAACCGCTTTTGTCCTTTCCGAAGTACCCACTTTATTAATATGGCTCTCTACTTTTACTAGGTGGCCGCTTGTTTCCAACTCTTTGGCTATTTCATCGCGCACTACGAAACGGTCTTTACCTTCATAATGCAAACCGAAACTGTTCAGGGTAGCATCTTCATTAAAAATATCAATAATGTCCAGGTTGTGTTTTGCTCCCAGTTCCTTGTCGTTTACATCATGTGCCGGTGTAACCTTTAAGCAGCCTGTACCAAACTCCATGTCTACATACTCATCAAATATAATAGGTATAACACGATTTGCGATTGGTACAATAACAACTTTGCCTTTCAGGTGCGTGTAGCGTTCATCATTAGGGTTAATACATATAGCGGTATCGCCTAAAATGGTTTCAGGGCGCGTTGTAGCAATGGTTACAAACTCATCAGAATCCTGGATTTTATAACGAACATGATATAACTTGCCCTGCCTTTCTTCATAAATAACTTCTTCGTCAGACAGTGTTGTTTTAGCTTCCGGATCCCAGTTTACCATACGGTAACCACGATATATTAGTCCTTTGTTATATAGGTCAACAAACGAACGTATAACCGATGCTGTCATATCTTCATCCATGGTAAACTTGGTACGTTGCCAATCGCATGAAGCACCCAGTTTTTTAAGCTGGTCAAGTATTACACCACCATATTTATCAGTCCATTCCCACGCATGCTTAAGGAATTCTTCACGACTCAGGTCATTTTTATTAATGCCTTCTGCTTTTAGTTTCGCAACAACTTTAGCTTCGGTAGCAATAGATGCGTGATCCGTTCCCGGAACCCAGCATGCGTTCAGGCCTTTAAGGCGTGCCCTTCTTATAAGTACATCCTGTATAGTATTATTCAGCATGTGCCCCATGTGCAGTACACCGGTGACGTTTGGCGGCGGGATTACAATTGTGTATGGCTTTCTGTGGTCAGGTTCTGAATGAAAATAGTTGTGTTTCATCCAGTAGTCATACCATTTGCCCTCTACGGCCTTCGCGTCAAACTGTGCAGGAATACTCATAATTGATTGTTATATAAATGTATAAGAAATATTTGGTCTGGTTTTTGGAAACAGAAATGCAAAAATAACCATATAAGTACAATTTTGAAAAAAGCGGCATCACTATTTGCACTTTAATTTAAAGTGAGTACTTTTACTAAAACCAAATGTTAATAAAATGAAAAAATTTTTAGGTTTACTTGCAGCAGTTGTTATCAGTACGGCAGCTTATGCACAAAAAGGCCCAAAGATTCAATTTAAGTCAGATACTATTGATTATGGCACTGTAAGTAAAGATGAAGATAATGGTGTGAGGGTATTTGAATTTACCAATACCGGAGATGCACCATTAATTATTAAAGATGTTAAGTCTACCTGTGGCTGTACCGTGCCATCTAAGCCTAAAGAGCCAATAATGCCGGGTAAAATAGGAAAAATAGAAGTTAAGTACAATATGGCTCCAGGGCCTATACGCAAAACCATTACAGTAGAATCAAACGCTGTGAATTTTGAAAATGGCATTGTCCCGCTAAAAATAAAAGGAACTGTTGTAGCTAAAGAGCAGGTAAATGTTCTTGAAAAGAAAAAAGCAATACCCAACCAGTAATTCACAGTTTTAAAATATCAGCCCTGCTTTTAGCGGGGCTTTTTTATTATGCTGATTTATATCCTTTAAAGTATCCTCTTAATTATAAAATCTGCAAAAAAAATCGCAAATTTGTGGCGCAACATAAAAAATCCAAACATAATGCCTAAAGTATCTAACAAGGGTATCAAAATGCCCGAATCGCCTATACGTAAACTCGTTCCGTTTGCCGAAGGCGCTAAGAAAAAAGGACACAAAGTATATCACCTGAATATTGGCCAGCCCGATATTAAAACACCCGAAGTTGCACTTGAAGCAATAAAGAACAATACTATTGAAATACTTGAGTACAGCCATTCAGCTGGATTTGAAAGCTATCGTACAAAATTGTCTCAGTATTATACAGCTCATGGCTTACCAATAGATACTGCGGATATTATTATAACTACCGGAGGTTCGGAAGCATTGCTTTTTGCTTTGGGAAGCACTATGGATGCCGGAGATGAAATAATTATTCCTGAGCCTTTTTATGCTAACTACAATGGTTTTTCGGTAGCGTCTGGCGTTAACGTAGTTCCTGTAATATCTACAATTGATGAAGGTTTTGCACTTCCTCCAATTGCTGATTTTGAAAAACTGATAACTCCTAAAACCAAAGCTATACTTATATGTAATCCGGGTAATCCTACAGGCTACCTGTACACACAGGACGAAATAATGCAACTGGCCGAACTGGTTAAAAAACATGACCTGTTCCTAATTGCAGATGAAGTTTATCGTGAGTTTACTTATGATGGCGACAAGCATTATTCTGTAATGAATGTACCCGGTATTGAGCAGCATGCTATAATGATTGACTCAGTGTCTAAACGTTACAGCATGTGTGGCGCAAGGATAGGGTGTATTGTTTCTAAAAATAAGGAACTAATGGCTACAGCCATGAAATTTGCGCAGGCACGCCTTAGCCCGCCTACTTTTGAGCAGATTGCGAGCGAAGCTGCACTTGAAACGCCGCAAAGCTATTTTGATGAAGTCATTGCAGAATATAAAGAAAGACGTGATACATTAATTACCGAACTTAACAAAATTGAAGGCGTAAAAGTAGCTACCCCAAAAGGTGCGTTTTACTGTATAGCACAATTGCCTGTTGACAATGCCGATAAGTTCGCACAGTGGCTACTGGAGAGTTTTGATTTAAACGGTGAAACTGTTATGGTTGCTCCTGCTGCAGGGTTTTACTCAAGTCCGGGTGTAGGCCTTTCTGAAGTACGTATTGCCTATGTATTGAAAAAGGAAGATTTAATCCGT
>JBQGDS010000079.1:0-4996 GCA_052039185.1 Flavobacterium sp. | reverse complement strand
TGCAGCTCAGGATTTTCAGGGTATAGCGGTTTATGAATCTAAAACCAGTTTTAAGGAGCTTTCGGAAAAAGGTTCGACCGATATGGATCCGGAAATTGAAAAGATGCTGAAAGAACAACTGGCGAAAGCAATGGAAAAACGCTACATCCTTAAGTTTGACAAAGCATCTTCGTTATACGAGGAAGAGGAAAAACTTGCAAAGCCTGAACCGGGAGGCGCAGTTACAGTATCAGTGAATTTTTCGGGTATGGGCGGTAAGCACTATAAAAACCTGAAAGATAAAACATACTTGGCTGAAAGTGATATGTTCGGGAAACAATTTTTAATTGCCGATAAGCTGGAAAAGAAAGACTGGCAGCTTATTAACGAGTCTAAGAAAATAGGCAATTACACCTGTTATAAAGCTATTTGTGTGCTGAAAAATGAAGATGAAGAAGAGGATAGTAAAACAGGGCTGTTCATGAAAAAAGATCTTACCCTTACAGCATGGTATACTCCTGAAATACCTGTAGGCCACGGTCCGGGTCAGTACTGGGGGCTTCCGGGTCTTGTACTGGAAGCTACCGATGGGCATACTATGATACTTTGTTCAAAAATTACGCTTAACCCTAAAGAAAAATTTAGCATTAAGCCACCTACAAAAGGGCAGAAGGTAACACAGGCTGAATTTGACGCAATTATGAAGAAGAAAAGTGAAGAAATGGAAATTATGAATAGCGGTGATACAACACCCGGTGCCAAAAAAACAGTATTAAGAATAGGAGGCTAACTCACTTTTACTATAACCAATAAACAACTGATGAAACAACTAATTTCAGCACTAACACTGCTATTTACTGTATTGTCTTTTTCGCAAAATGTGCGCATAGAGGGTACCATAAAAGATTCTACCGGAACAGCGCTTGAAATGGCCAATGTAATGGCAGTAAATAAGGCCACTAATGCAATGGATTCCTACGCAATTACCGATGATACCGGCCGTTACCAGTTATTGCTGAAAGCCAATACAGAGTATATTATTAAGGCAAGCTACATAGGCTATAGCCCTTTTGAACTGCCACTTACAACCGGCACGCAAAATATGGTTAAAAATATAGAGCTGCAGCAGGGTATAAATATTAAAGAAGTAGAGATTGTACATGAAATGCCCGTTACTATAAAGGGTGATACCATTGTGTACAATTCAGATTCGTTTACCAATGGTACCGAACGAAAGCTGGAAGATGTGCTGCGAAAACTACCGGGAGTGGAAGTAAGTAAAGACGGTGAGGTAAAGGTAGAAGGCAAAACGGTATCAAAACTAATGGTGGAGGGGAAGGATTTTTTTGATGGCGACACAAAGCTTGGTGTTAAAAATATTCCTGCTGATGCATTGGACAAGGTTGAGGTGCTGCGTAACTATAACGAGGTAAGCCAGTTGAAAGGTGTTGAGAATAATGACGAAAATGTTGCAATGAACATCAGGCTGAAAGAGGGTAAAAAGAACTTTTGGTTTGGTGATGTTGCTGCCGGAACAAGCATTGGTGAAGGCGAACGTTACATTATAAACCCCAAACTGTTTTATTACAGCCCTAAGTACAGCCTTAACTTTATAGGAAACATAAATAATACCGGTGAGCTCCCGCTTACAATTCAGGACTACATGAAATTTTCGGGAGGTTTCAGGAATATGATGCGTAAAGGAGGTACCAACTTTAATGTGAGCAGTAACGATCTTGGTATTGCGCTGATGCGTAACAACCGCGCAAAAAATATTGAAACAAAATTCGGGGCAACCAACTTTAGCTATAATCCTTCAAAAGCATGGACATTAAGCGGTTTTGCCATTTTAAATTCAAGCCGAAATGAACTCGAAACTAAAAGCCGTACGCAGGTGCTTGATCCCAATACAGGTGAGCCCCAAACCACACAGGATGTAGATGAGCGTACAATGCAAAAGAGCGATTTCGGGATATTTAAATTAAGCGCTAACTATAAGCCCGATAAAAACCTGCATTTTGATTATGATGCTTTCCTTAAAACATCAAAACAAAGCGAAGACAACAGCCTTTATCAGTTTGTAACACCACAGGTATCTCAAAGCCAGGATATTTATACAGGTAAAACACAAACACCGTTTTCTTTAAATCAAAACCTAAACCTATACTATACGCTGGGAGATAAAAGTGTTTTTGCATTTGAGATGCAGCACCTGTATCAGGACGAAGATCCATTTTATAACGCTAACCTGCAAAATAATCCGTTTCCCGACATACCCCTGGGCGACCAGTCACTTAACCTTGGGCTATCGCCGGTGGCAGGCAGGTATGATATTTCGCAGGAGCGTTTTGTAAAAACCAATAAGGTTGATGCCAAGTTTGATTATTATTACATGGTAACACCTAAGAGCAACATTAATGTTACACTTGGTAATACCTACTCTTACCAATCGTTTAACTCACGCATTTTCCAGTTGCTGGATGACGGCGCAATAGATAACCTTGATGCTAATTCAAAAAATGATGTTGGTTATGTGTTCAACGATGTTTTTGTAGGATTGCATTATAAATTTATTGCCGGCAAGTTTACGGTTAATCCGGGAGTAAGTTTCCATAAGTATACTTCTTACAATGAGCAGCTGGGTACTAAGGTACACAACGATTTTTACCGTGTGTTGCCTGATGTATTGGCAATATACCAAATGAAGAAACTGGAAACCCTGCGTTACAATTACAGGATGACAACTGAATTTACCGATGTGGCCAATTTTGCGCAGAACCTGATATTTACAAGCTACAGGTCACTTTTCAGGGGTAACAGGTATCTTGAAAACGCATTATACCAAAACCATACACTGGCCTATTCTAAGTACAACATGTTCAATTTCACACAGATATTCGGTGCTTTATCCTATAACCACAGGATGGACGCAATTAAAAGCATTGCGGCATTTAATGGTATTAATCAGTTAAGCACGCTTGACAATTCTAACTTTGCCGATGAATCGTTATCGGGTTCTGCAGGGTACACACGTAGTTTTGAGAAATACTATAAAGCATCAGTGAGCGTGGCGTTATCATGGAATAAGTTTAATAACTTTAGGGTAGACCCTGCTGCTGTGGCTAGTGGCGCACCACTTGATATTGATTATTCTATCCGCCAAAGGAGCGAGCAGTTAACCCAGATGTATACAGCCAGTTTTTCTACCAATTATAAAACGCTGCCTAATCTTGAGCTTGGTTACACAATGACGATAAACGATTACCAGAACAACAGTTTTTATAACCATATGCCATTTGCCAGGGTAGATTACTTTTTTCTTGATGCGTTTACCGTTACTGCAGAATATGAATACAACCATTATTACAACGATACAAAAACTGCCGACAATGAATTTGATTTCCTGAGTGCTAACGTAATGTACCGTAAACCGGGGAGTAAGTGGGAATTTAAAGTAGGGGGGACTAACCTGCTTAATACCACATCGCTTAATGATGACAGCTTTAACCAGTTCAGTACGCGTACATCGCGTTACAGGGTACAGCCAAGATACCTGCTGTTCTCTATACGATATGATTTATAAACTATTATGAAATAAAAATCCCGGTATTGCCGGGATTTTTTACATGTATATTCAATTAGGTATTATAACCCGAAAGCCTGTTTTACCTGGTCTGCATAATCCAGTTTTTCCCATGTGAAAAGCTCAACAGTAACTTCTTTAATCTGCCCGCCTGGGGATTTAAACGACTTTGTTACTGTTTCCGGCTTACGGCCCATGTGCCCGTAAGCAGCAGTTTCGCTGTAAATAGGGTTTCTTAATTTAAGGCGCTGCTCTATAAAATAAGGGCGCATATCAAACAGCTCCTCTACTTTCTTAGCAATTTCGCCATCGGTAAGGTTTACTTTGGCAGTACCATATGTATTAATGTAAATACCCATAGGCTTAGCAACACCAATAGCGTAAGATACCTGTACAAGAATTTCGTCAGCTACACCTGCAGCTACCAGATTTTTAGCAATGTGGCGCGTAGCATAAGCCGCGCTTCGGTCTACCTTACTTGGGTCTTTGCCGGAAAAAGCACCGCCGCCGTGTGCACCTTTACCGCCATAAGTATCTACAATAATTTTCCTTCCAGTAAGGCCGGTATCGCCATGAGGGCCACCAATTACAAACTTGCCTGTAGGGTTTATGTGGTACTCTATCTTATCATTAAATAAGTGAGCGTATTGCGGGTTGTTTTTTATAACCCTTGGTATAAGTATATTTTTTAGGTCACTGTCAATTTTAGCAAGCATTTCAGCTTCCTCTGCAAAATCGTCGTGCTGTGTAGATATAACAATAGCATCAATCCTTACAGGTTTGTTGTTATCATCATATTCAAGGGTAACCTGACTCTTGGCATCAGGTCGAAGATATTTTATCTCA
The DNA here is from genome assembly GCA_052039185.1 of Flavobacterium sp. Lineage (GTDB taxonomy): Bacteria > Bacteroidota > Bacteroidia > Flavobacteriales > Flavobacteriaceae > Flavobacterium. The sequence continues at coordinate 588 of JBQGDS010000079.1, read as the reverse complement.
TTATTCTCGCGGCGTAGTGCGGCCAGCTCCTGTAATAGTTTATGTGACAGGTTAAGTGCCAGCGGCATGTAATCTTCCGTTTCATTCGTAGCGTAGCCAAACATCATTCCCTGGTCGCCAGCACCTTGTTCTTCTTTAGTTGTGCGGTCAACACCTTGGTTTATATCCTGCGACTGCTCGTGTATTGCCGAAAGAACACCACATGAGTTGGCTTCAAACATATATTCACTCTTGGTGTAACCTATTTTTTTGATAACATCGCGTGCTATCTGCTGTACATCAAGATATATTTTAGATTTTACCTCACCTGCCAGTATAACCTGTCCTGTAGTAACAAGTGTTTCACATGCTACTTTCGACTCAGGGTCAAAAGCAAGGAAATTATCAATCAGTGCATCGGAAATCTGGTCAGCAATTTTATCAGGATGCCCTTCGCTCACTGATTCTGACGTAAATAAATATGCCATAATACAATTAAAATTAAGCGGAGAAAGATACAGATTGCCAGCGGGCTAAAGGAAGAAATTCCTGCTTTAGCATTTTTTAATGAGGTTGCAATCAGTTCAAATCCTTCCTCCGGAGTTTATA
>JBQGDS010000078.1:0-5092 GCA_052039185.1 Flavobacterium sp. | reverse complement strand
TAAGCCAGCTCCTTACCTCCTGATTTAACTATACGGCCATTGTAAAGCACGTGTACAAAATCAGGCACAATATAATCAAGAAGCCTTTGGTAATGCGTAATAACAATCACGGCATTATCTTCACTGCGAAGCTTGTTCACGCCATTAGCAACAATACGCAGCGCATCAATATCAAGGCCTGAGTCGGTTTCGTCAAGTATGGCTAGTTTTGGCTCTAGCATCGCCATCTGGAAAATCTCGTTACGTTTTTTCTCACCACCCGAAAAACCTTCGTTCAGTGAGCGTGAAAGGAACTTACGGTCTATTTCCAGCAACTCGCTCTTTTCACGGATAAGCTTTAGCATTTCATTGGCCGGCATCTCATCACGGCCCTGTGCTTTACGGCTTTCATTAATCGCGGTTTTCATGAAGTTAGTTACTGATACTCCCGGTATTTCTACAGGGTATTGAAACGAAAGGAAAACACCTTTATGCGCTCTTTCTTCCGGAGCCAGTTCGCCAATATCTTCACCTTCAAGAAGGATCTCTCCATCGGTCACTTCATAATCTTCTTTCCCGGCAATAACCGATGAAAGGGTAGATTTACCCGAACCGTTAGGGCCCATTATAGCGTGTACCTCTCCGGCTTTAACTTCAAGGTTTATACCTTTCAATATGTCTTTGTCTTCTACCCTTGCGTGTAAGTTCTTTATGCTTAGCATTTTGATACTTTAAATTTTATTTAGAACAATATTTATATGCACGGTCTTTATCCAGTACAATATGATTAATTTTTCCGTAATCCCATGGTGCATATACATCTTTGTATGCAATGTTTTTGGAACTTTCCGGCTTACGGAGTTCAAGCCGTAGTTTGTATCCGTTATGATAACTTTTTCGCATTTCCAGCTGGCTCATAACATCAAACTCCTGTTCGCAATTTATATAGTCTACAGGTGTATTATGCCTTACATTGATAAGGTGCAGCTGCCTTTCTTCCGGAATTACACAACTAATGGAATAGTTACTACTTATAACATCTTCATAAGTTGCTTCATCCAGCCCGAAATAATGTTTTATATCCTCATCGTTAAGATTTACATATACAAACAATACTGCTTTATCATTTGTCAGCACATTCTGTCTGTATGTTTTATAGATAAAATCACTTAAAAAAAGTAATCCAACTACAACTACTATGAAGATTATAACCTTTTTCATTGGGATATATACTTATCCTACTGACCCCTCAAGGCTTATTTCCAATAACTTTTGCGCTTCAACAGCAAACTCCATCGGCAGCTTATTCAATACCTCTTTACTGAACCCATTTACGATAAGCGCAATGGCTTTTTCAGTTGGGATACCCCTTTGGTTACAGTAAAACACCTGGTCTTCACCAATCTTGCTCGTAGTAGCCTCGTGCTCTATTTTAGCTGTCGTGTTTTTCGATTCTATATATGGGAAGGTATGCGCCCCACAGTTATTACCCATCAGCAGCGAGTCACACTGGCTAAAGTTACGCGCATTTTCAGCACGGCTTCCAATTTGTACCAGTCCGCGGTAGCTGTTTTGTGATTTGCCTGCCGAAATACCTTTTGAAATAATTGTACTCTTAGTGTTTTTACCAAGATGTATCATTTTTGTACCCGTATCCGCCTGCTGGTAATTGTTGGTAACGGCAATAGAGTAAAACTCCCCTACCGAATTGTCCCCTTTCAATACGCAGCTTGGATATTTCCAGGTAACAGCCGACCCTGTTTCAACCTGTGTCCAGCTTATCTTGGCGTTTTTTTCACAAAGGCCCCGCTTGGTTACAAAGTTGTAAACCCCGCCTTTGCCTTCTTTATTACCCGGGAACCAGTTTTGTACCGTTGAGTATTTAATTTCGGCATCATCAAGCGCAATAAGTTCCACCACTGCAGCATGCAGCTGGTTCTCATCGCGGCTTGGAGCGGTACAGCCTTCAAGATAGCTTACATAGCTACCTTCATCGGCTACTACAAGCGTACGCTCAAACTGCCCTGTACCTGCCTGGTTAATACGGAAATACGTGGAAAGCTCCATAGGACAGCGAACACCCTTCGGGATATAGCAGAACGACCCGTCACTAAAAACAGCTGAGTTTAATGCTGCATAGAAATTATCCTTCTGCGGTACTACAGTCCCAATGTATTTTTTAATAAGTTCCGGATGCTCTTTAATAGCTTCGGAGATTGAACAGAAAATAATGCCTTTTTCGGCAAGTGTTTTCTTAAAAGTAGTTGCAACAGAAACAGAGTCCATCACAATATCAACGGCAACACCCGCAAGCTTTTTCTGCTCGTCTAACGATATACCCAGCTTCTTGAAGGTTTCAAGCAGTTCAGGATCTACCTCATCAAGGCTTTCATATTTTGCTTTTTTAAGCGGCGCAGAATAGTATGATATTGCCTGAAAGTCGGGCTTCTCATAATTTACGTTAGCCCATTCCGGCTCAGTCATCTCCACCCATGCGCGGTAGGCTTCCAGCCTCCATTCGGTCATCCACTCCGGCTCTTCCTTCTTTTTAGAAAGCGCACGCACAATGTCCTCATTAAGCCCGTTTGGAAACGTTTCCGATTCTATATCTGTATAAAAACCGTACTCATACTCTTTATTTTCGAGCTCGATCTTTAATTCTTCTTCAGTATACTTACTCATTTTGTTTTGTTTCAGGTTTAAAGTTCCAGGTTTAAAGTTTATCACTCTAACACTGAAAAAAAACCATTCAATATATTAATTTGTTCAGGAGCCAGACAACTTTAAACCTGAAACCTTAAACTATTTTACAGAGAAAAACTCTCTCCACAACCGCAGGTTCTCTGTGCATTAGGATTGTTAAATACAAATCCTTTTCCGTTTAACCCTCCCGAATATTCAAGGACAGTCCCGGCAAGATACAGGAAGCTTTTTTTATCAACCGCTATCTTAATGCCGTTATCTTCGAATACCTTATCATTTTCGCCAAGCGTATTGTCAAATTTCAGTTCGTATGACAATCCTGAACACCCTCCGCTCTTCACGCCCACCCTTATAAAACCGGTAGTAGTATCAAAGCCATCTTCTTCCATGAGCATTACTGCTCTTTTCTTTGCTGAATCAGAAACTTTTATCATAACTTATAATTAGTCTAATTAATTGGCAAAGATACCACATTTTTGAAAAATGCAATAATCTGTACCTTTTTTATCTGTATGGTATTATAAGCAATACCTATACCAATCATTTATTATAAAATCAGTAATTTGGCGGTTTAAAATATACTTCATGAAAATTTACCCGATTGAGACCGGAAATTTTAAGCTTGATGGCGGCGCTATGTTCGGAGTAGTACCTAAAACACTGTGGAGCAGGACCAATCCGGCAGATGAAAATAACCTTATAGATATCGCCGCACGCTGTATGCTGATTGAAGACGGCAACCGCCTCATACTGATTGATACGGGGATGGGCAATAAGCAAAATGAAAAATTTTTCGGGCATTATTCGCTTTGGGGAGACCATACTACCGACAAATCCCTGGCACAACATGGTTTTCATCGTGATGATATTACCGATGTTTTCATGACACACCTGCACTTTGACCATTGTGGCGGAAGCGTACAATGGAATAAGGACAGGACCGGTTATGAGCCTGCTTTTAAAAATGCGCAGTATTGGACCAATAAAGAACATTGGGAATGGGCAACAAAGCCTAATGCCCGCGAAAAGGCTTCTTTCCTGTCAGAAAATATACTGCCTATGCAGGAAAGCGGACAGCTTAAGTTTATTGAACGCCCTAACGGTGATTATCTTGAACAAAGTGAGCTGGGTTTTGGGATACTTTTTGCTGACGGACATACCGAAAAGCAAATGATTCCGCATATAAATTATAATGGCAAGACTATTGTATTCACGGCCGATTTACTGCCAACTGCAGGACATGTTCCGCTGCCGTATGTTATGGGTTATGATACCCGTCCACTGCTGACATTAGACGAAAAAGCCAGATTTATGGCCGCCGCTGCCGAAAAAGGGTATTATCTTTGGCTCGAGCATGATGCGCACAACCATATCATAACAGTAGAGAACACCGAAAAAGGTGTAAGACTGAAAGAAGTTTTACGCTCCGAGGATGTCCTAATGTAATGTTAATATTCCGTATACCTGTAACAAATTCAGATACTTTTAGACCAATTTTTGTAAAATTTAAACATCATATGAAATTTAGAAATCTTTACCTGGGCGCAGTACTGGCGCTTGCCATAGCAGGCTGCAGCTCAACAAAATCAATAACTGCTGCGCCAATAAGCGCACCGGCCACCATTGTAGCTAAAAAAACACCACTAGCCGACAACCAGGAAAAACGCTGGAGCCACCTGGATATTATTAAAGATACTATTCCGGGAATGAGTGTTGACAGGGCTTATGAGCTACTGAAAGGTAAAAAAGCCGATAAAATTATTGTAGGTGTAATTGATTCAGGTGTTGATATTGAGCATCCTGACCTTCAGGCTGTAATATGGACTAACAGCAAGGAAATTCCGGGCAATGGTATCGACGACGATAACAACGGATATATTGACGATGTGCACGGGTGGAACTTCCTGGGCAATGCAGAGCATGAAAACCTGGAGTTTGTACGTATCGTAAAAAAAGGCAACGACGGTTCTGAAACTTACAAAAAAGCGAAAGCGGAGTATGATAAGGAATATCAAGAGGCTATGGCCGGCAAACAGCAGATAGACTTTATACTTAATGCCGACAAGCAGATAAAAGAACAACTTAAAAAAGAGAACTATACTGCGGAAGACCTTAAGAACTTTAACCCTACCGATCCTACGCTAAATGCTGTAAAAGGACGTTTTATACAGATATTGAGCAATATCCCTAAAGAAGATTTTGACAAGGAACTTAAGGGTGCTAAGGAGCATTATGAAAGCCAGCTGAACTACAATCTTAACCTTCTGTTTGACGGCCGTAAGGTTGTAGGCGACGACCCTAACAATTTTAACGACAGAAAGTACGGGAATGGTAATGTTATTGGCCCGGTGAAAGATGGGGCTAAGCACGGTACACACGTTGCAGGCATCATTGCCCAGGTACGTAACAA